>JBAVYF010000685.1:0-5260 GCA_049698655.1 Occallatibacter sp.
CCTCGTCGATGCCCAGATCGCCTTCGATCAGCACGACGCGGGCCGGTTCGCGGGCGGCGATTTCCCGGTACTTCTGCCAAACGCGGCTGAAAAACGCGTCCTGCTCCTGCTCAAAGCGGGTTTCGTCCTCTCCGCTCTCTTCGACGGCACGCTGGTTGCGGCGCCGCGCGCGGACAAGCGAGGGCTCCAAAGAGGGCAGCAGAAGCAGCGTCAGGTTGGGCTGGAGGTTGGAGCAGACGAGGCGGTGGAGTTCGAGAACGATCTCGGAACCCAACTCCCGGCCGCCACCCTGATAGGCTTCTGTCGAGTCCGTAAAGCGGTCGCAGAGGACGATCTTGCCGGCCGCGAGGGCGGGTTCTATGACCTCGGCGATGGCCTGGGCGCGGTCGGCGAACATGAGGGCCATCTCGCACATCGGCGCCAGGCCCGTGGAGCGCGAGTCCAGCACCAGCGCGCGGATGCGGTCGCCGGTTGCCGTGCCGCCCGGCTGGCGGGTGATGAGGGCGCCTTGGCCGCGTTTTTTCAGCCATGAGGCCAGGCGGTTGATCTGCGTGGTTTTACCGGAACCATCCAGGCCTTCGAACGTAATAAACAGACCACGCGGCATGCGCTGAGTTTACCACCCAAACAAAGTTGCAGACGAGTCTGCTTCCGTTGTGTTACAAGGAGAATAATTTCCGAACGTCACCGGAGGCAGGCGACTGCCCTCCACAGGAGTTGAAAACCAGTGAAACTTAAGGCCATGCACAAACTCGCTGTTTGCGGCTTCCTCGCGGTCGCCATGCTCGCCACCCGGCAACTCAACGCCCAAAACCTGACGCTGGAGGGCCAAACCGGCGGCTTCCTGACGCCTACCGCCTACGTTGTCTATATGGAGAAGGGTCAGGCGCTCTCCCATCCGGCCGTCGGCTTCCACTTCATTAACTCCTCCAACGTGATCGGCAATATCGAGACCTTCAGCATCACCGAAGGCTTCTACAGCCGCTTTGAGGCCGGCTACACGCGCAGCGTGCATCAGTTTGGAAACCAGCCCACCGCTACTGCCACACCGCTCGGTCTCAGCAACCTATGGAACTACTCAGGCATGAACGTCTTCCACGGCAAGGTCGTGGTTATTAACGATGGCCAGTTCGGCCCTTGGATGCCGGGCATTGCGATCGGCGGCCTGGTCCGCACCGGCGACCACTTTGTATCGGGCGCGATTCCACCGATTGCCACAGCGCAACTGTCATTGACACTCGGCCCGGTTTACGGTCCGGCCCTAGCGACGCAGCTTTTTGGGACAACTACAACCAAGTCGTACACCAACGGCGACGTGTACATTGCCGTCACCAAGACGTGGGCGAAGCCTCCTGTGCCGTTCCTGCTGAATCTTGGCTGGAAGGCGACCAATGCCACCATCTTCGGCATCGGCGGCCAGAGCACTCGCTTTGGCGGGCGGTTCTTCGGGGGTTTGGGAATTCCGCTGCCCCTCGGCCATGGGATCGTGGCGGTGCCCTCGGCGGGATTCACGCAGGAGCCCAAGACCGCGGTGAACCTGAACAATATGCTGAATGCGGCGCTCTATGCCTGCGAGTTAGCAACCCTATGCAGCCCAACATCGTACCCGCTGATGAGCGCCCATCTACCCACAACACTGGACTACGCCGTGCGCGTGACGCAAAGAGACAAGCCGCACTTCGCGTTTGACATTGGCGTGGGGCAGGTGGCGGGGAACATCGGATCGATTTACGTCCCAACAGGCTTGTCCTCGCCGTATCCTCCGATTGTGACCACTCCGGTGAACCTGCAGGCGCGGAGCGTGGTGGGCATGGGGATCAGCTACCGCTACTGATGGTGGTTTTCAAGAGGACTGAAGCAGAGAAGCTTCCTGTGCAGTTTTGACCAGAACGGGGAGAGGGCTCAGGGTACGCTTGCTTTGGAGTACCCACGCCCTCGCTTCGCTCAGGGCAAAACGATTCTCTCCGCGGAGCAGGCACGAGAGTACCAGGAGGCTCTTCTCATGCGAATGCTCCGCTGCGCGCGTTGGCTCTTGCTGACGCTGCTTCTCTCTCTGATTCCCGCATCATCACACGCACAAATCGTCATCACTGTCGGATTCGCTCCGCCGGAACTGCCGGTCTATGAGCAGCCATACTGCCCCGAGCCCAACCTGATGTGGATGCCCGGCTACTGGGCCTACGATCAGGATCAGGGCGACTACTACTGGGTGCCCGGCGCCTGGGTAGAGGCTCCCTATGAGGGTGCGCTCTGGACGCCCGACTACTGGGACTGGTACGACGGCCGCTACAGGTTTCATCGGGGCTACTGGGGCAGCCACGTGGGCTACTACGGTGGCGTGAACTACGGCTACGGCTACGAGGGCATCGGCTTTACCGGCGGTGAGTGGCGCGGCAACCAGTTTGCCTATAACACCGCGGTCATGCGTGTGAATCAGAACACGATCCACACCACCTACAACGACCGGGCGATCGTAGAAAGAAACACGATAGCCAACAACCACCGCGTCGCCTATAGCGGCGGTCCCGGCGGCATTCAACACACTGCCACGCCCGCTGAGCAGGTAGCCGCACGCGACAAGCACACGGCGCCGACCAGCTTCCAGACGCAACACGTGACGGCGGCCAAGACCGACAAGACCTCGTTTGCCAAGGCCAATGGAGGCCACCCGAAGAACGTGGTAGCCGCCAGGCCGCTGGGAGTGGAAAAGCGCGCCGCGCCCGCTGGTGTGAAGACAGAAGCCAAGACCCCGGCGAAGGCCCAGCCGAAGGCAGAGCCTCAATCACACGCTGCACCCGCGCAACACGCCGCACCTGCACAACATGCTGCTCCCAAGCAACACGCTGAACCCGCGCAACACGCCGCACCTGCACAACATGCTGCTCCTGCACAACATGCTGCTCCTGCACAACATGCTGCACCTACACAACATGCTGCTCCTGCACAACATGCTGCTCCTGCACAACATGCTGCTCCTGCGCAACACGCCGCTCCCGCGCAGCACGCTGCCCCGCAACAGCAGTCGCGCCCTGCTCCTCAACAGCAGTCGCGTCCTGCCCCGCAGCCTCAATCGCGCCCTGCTCCACAACAGCAGTCGCGCCCTGCTCCTCAACAGCAATCGCGTCCAGCCCCGCAGCAGCAGGCTCGTCCTGCTCCTCAACAGCAATCGCGTCCTGCACCGCAGCAACAGGCTCGTCCTGCTCCTCAACAGCAATCGCGTCCAGCTCCGCAGCAGCAGGCTCGTCCTGCTCCTCAACAGCAATCGCGTCCAGCTCCGCAGCAGCACGCCGCGCCCGAAAACAAGCCGAGGTAAACCCCATAACGCTGAGCTTGGCTTCCCTTCCACAAGGACCCACGGTACGCCGTGGGTCTTTGTGTGTTTGGTGGCTGACGACGTGGTCCGGCGGCACCGTACAGGATCCTGCGGGCGGCCTTTGCAAAGTGCCCAAAAACGGAAAGAGCCGCCCGGCAACAGGGCAGCTCTCTCCTCAGGGAGAATAGTTCCAACGGAGGCAAAACCATCAGAACTTTCTGGCTGCATAGTAGGGGCGGGGAATGGGAGTGTCAAGGAGAATCCGACGGTGAAATAAGTGCTTTTAAATCAATAAGTTGATAAATATATCTCAAGAAATGCACAGGGGGCTCTCTTCGATGCGTATTCGCCTTTTACTACCCGCAATACTCCGTCTTTTCAGGGTGTTTCCTGGGGTCTATTCCCTGTTTCCTCAATTTTTCTCGCCCGTTAACCCTTCGGATACGGCTTCGCAAGTTCAGATGGAATTGCTCCCCCTCAGTCCCGCAGGTTCAGGCGGATGAACTCCGTATCGTAGACCGAAGACGCCGGTTTGCCGCGCGCCATGCGATAGAGAGCACGGAAGCCGCCCAGAAAAAAGGCCAGCAAAATTGAGGCGGCGCAACCGATGAGTACCAGGAAGACGATCCCTATCAGCAGTCTTCCGGTCTTCGACACCTCGGACTCGGTGGGCTGCGGAATCGACATCAGCTCCGACTCATAGTGGACCGTGGCCAACAGCTTGTGGCTTTCGTCGGGAATGGCGTCTCCGCTCACCAGAGCTACCAGCGGCCCGCTGCGCCGCACCTCCAGCGAGGCCAGGTCAGAGTCCTGCAACGGCTTGGGCCAACCCGGCAGGGCCTGCTTGCCGGCGTGTTTGACGCCATTGATGTAGTCGCGAATCCTGGTCTCCTCGGCCGCGGCCAACTGCGGCGTGGGATAGTCGATGATGGTCAGAGTGGCGGGGCCCGAGCGCAGCGTATAGTTTGCGGTCACAGCTTCCGCGCCGTGATCGAAGCCCACCAGCTCCGCCGGCAGCACGCCGCCCGCTCCGGCATAGCTCGCCGGCCCCAGCGTATAGTGCGTGGTCTGCCCGTCCAGGTTTGCCTGCGGCAGGTCAGCCAGAATGGGAGGCGCCAGCGCCTTGCCGCCCTCCGGCAACGGCAACCGCCGGGCCAGTTCGCGCAACTCCGATCCCGACATGGGGCTGATCTGAGAAAAATTCGCATCCACTACGGTGTTGCCTGCCCAGAAGAGCACCCGGTTGTGGTTCGACGTTGCGCCTGTGCCGATCTCTTCTTTGGGCCATCCATTCTGGCGGTAAAACGTGTACGCGCCGAAGGCGCCGCTGGCGTCGTAAAAGCGCAGCGCGCGCAGGCTTAGCGTCTCGCCGTTGCGCTTGTAATCGGCCAGCGCGGCGTCGGTAAAGCCGTACTCCTTGAGGGCCGCCGCGTTGGCGCTGTCGGCCTGGGCCGCGTCGGTCAGCTTCTTCGCAGGCTTAGCGGCCACCCATCCGGCAAACGACTCCGGCAACAGCGCCTTGGGCACGGGAGGAAGCATCAGGTGCGCGACGCCCTTTGAGGCCGGAGCCTTGGCCGGCACACTCTGCGCTTGTGCGGCGGCTGCGCTCCCAACCAGCGCCGCCGAACAAACCGCAATGGAAATCCAACGCATCAAGACGCCCCCATCTTCAGGGTACACGCCACGCCCCAGCGGCGAAGGCTTGTCCCCTCTCTACTTGGACACTGACGGCGCCGGGAAGGTTCCTGGGGACAGTTCGCGAGCACATAATACCTTTGGGCTTAGTTCTTCTAATGATTGCTATTTCCCGTGCAATGTTGCTAGGAAGCTGTACAATTCACGCGAATCTGTTCTGGCAGAAGGGAGTCGCCAATCGATGTGTTTAAGAGCGAAATTCTTGCTGACAGCCGCGGTCTTGGTGCTGCTCGTCACCCCGCTGGTGTGCAG
>JBAVYF010000686.1:0-1543 GCA_049698655.1 Occallatibacter sp.
CTTTTATCAAGAACCGTAGTCTAACCGAAATGAAGGAGGAGATGCAGAAGGGCGCTGACTGGCTCAACAACTTCGATTGGGCACTTCGGTATTGTGATTCCCCACAAGACTCATTTCTTACCTCCGATGGTCCGTTTGTTGTGACCGGCCCCTTAGAAGGGCAAAACCAACAAGTTTCATGGGAGGCACTGCGGCATCCGGACACATTGTTTTACTTTCCGCTGTGCTGGCAGGCGTGCATCGTTGGAAGCCCTCGGCTATTTGAGGTCAAGACGGATAAAGCTAACCCACGCTTTTTACAAAACGTTCGCAACATGTATCGAGAGAAGGCTAAAGAATATTTAATTTCCGCAATTCGGCTTGACGATTAAGCCATATTGCCCTGTGCCGGGCGCTCCAACTCCTCTTTTAGGACAACGTAGCTCGTCTTGAAGTTCAATTCAGATCACGCAACCGCCAAGCTCCGCCGTCCAACCGAATTAGCGGCGGGCGTCAGTTTGATTTCGATGTCGTAGCCGAGACGGTTCAGGCACTCCATCAATTTGCGCTCTGAAAGATTGGAGAAATCGCCGCGCATCAGGCCGGAGACTTTGGCTTGCGAAATCCCCATGCGGCGGCCGGCCTCTTCTTGCGTCAGGCCTAGACGCCTGACGGCGCGCGTAATTTCGATGACCAGGCCAGACTTGATTTTGAGCTGCTCGGCATCCGGCAGGCCAAGGTCCGCAAAGACATTGCCGGAGCTGAGTTCGATTTCGATACCGTCATTAGCGCGCTTTGCCATCTCGTATCTCCTTTGCCATCGCCTCGGCTACCTTGAGCCGGGCGTGAACGATCTCCATATCTTTCTTGGGCGTTGCAATCCCGCTCTTGCTCTTCTTCTGGAAGCAGTGCAGCACGAAGACCGCTTCTTTGAACTTGATGGTGTAGACGGCACGGTACGTTCCATCCACATCGTCCTCAACCACCTCCAGCACTCCCGCGCCCCCAAATCCCTTCAACACCTTGCAGGCGTCGTGCTGCTCGCCATTCTGGGCAAAGTGCAGGGCGTGACCGAAGAACTTCCGTACGCCAATAGGCAGCGCCATCAAGTCCTTTTTGCTGCTCCCGATCCATATCAGCGGCTTTTCGGAGGTAAGCACAGATTGATTATACCAGAACAGGTATGAGATGCAATGCCCATCAATAAAGTTCCATAGAGAAAATCAAAACAAATTGGGCGAGCGGGAAGAAGTACAAGAAGTGCCACGGGGCCGGGAAGTAGCGGCAGCGCAGGGGAGGAATTCGCGCGGGGAGATCTCACAGAGCCTCCTGCCCGGCTGCCGTGGCCGGGTGCTGCTGTGCCGGGGGCGCCGCCGGCCATCCTGGTTTGGCGTGCCTGGTCTGGCTTGGCCAGAAGCGGGCGCAAACTTCCAGCTTGCACTTCTCGAGATTCGGCTGTTCCACGCTCTACCGTCAGAAAACAGAGCCCTCATCCGAATAAGCTGAGCAATTTTTTCTTTTTCTGGTTCAGGGGCAGGCCGCAGGCTGCTCTGGCCATCTGCCG
>JBAVYF010000687.1:0-2998 GCA_049698655.1 Occallatibacter sp.
CTGAAGGCGAGCACCATTGCCAATGATCGGTAATGTTGGCACCACAGCCTTTCGGAGTGTCGCCCGCATACCAAGTCCAATCATCTGGATATGGGAAATTTCCGTCGCTCTCGGTTACCGTCGAACCATCGCATGAAGTGGTCTCCGTTGTAGGCTGTTTGCTTGGGATCTTACAATTCCATCCGGTCGCTGAGAAGTCTTCCGCAATCGGTATGTTCGCGGCAACAGTCTTGTCGATATTGAAAACCTGATATTGCACCACCCTGGCTTTTCGCTGACCTGGCATGAGATAAGCAAAAATATCGCTCAGAACTTTACCATATGCCGGGCCATTCAGAGTGATAGTAACTTGATTGCTTGTTAGGTTGTTGTCGTCATTTGTGACTGTGACCTTTGCTGAAGTGGTCGGTGTAACGTATCCGACGGACATCGTAAGAACAATCTGCGAATCACTAGATGTTTGGTCCGAGGACGTTACTCCGGTCGGGAGGTTGACAGTTGGTGATGTTCCGAAACCGGACCCGGAAATTGTGACCTGTACATCGTCTTTACCCACATAGATCGCAGAGGGCGAAATACTCGTAATCGTGGGCTTATTGACAACCTGCACCATAGCCGAATATGCGGGATTGCCGCTCACCGTGACGGTAGCCGTCTCGGTGGTTTCGCTGGCTGGGGGCGCTACGGTAGCGATTGTGATCTGCGTTGGGTCAACTACCGTAACCGCGCCTAATGCAACAACGGCCCCGCTAGGCGTGGTCACGGTGACTGTACTCACTGGGCAAGCCGCAGTGGCCGCCGAGGTGGTGGTGAAGCCGGTTCCCGTGATGGTGACGGGGGTTTGTTTTCCCGTAGGCCAGACGTTGGGGGATATGGAGCTGATAGTTGGAACGGAGCAGGGAGGCGGCGGCGGGGCGGGCTGAATGACAATCCCATACCGAACATCATCCCAGTTCCCGCAGCCAGGGCCAGAACAAAATATGTCAATGGAGTCATTTTCGGTAGGGGCGTTGGCCGCAACTTTCACCGTGAAATCGGTTTCCGTTGCGCTGACATACGTGATATTGGTTATGGTCACGTAGGGGTCAACGTTCGTATGCGGAAACGACGGGTAACTCGAATTCTCATAGATAGTGACTAAGTCAGACGTGCAACCGGCAGGCGTCACTGGCTCCCAACTTCCCCAGATGGCAACAGTATAGGTTTGTCCTGGGTTCCAGACACTAGGCGTTACGCTACTGATGGTTGGGAGTTCATTAAAGCCGCCATAGTCACCGAGATAGCAATCCGGCGCTTGAGCATGACAGATGGTAGCAGAAATCAGTAGCAAGAGCGTGGCGGCGTGGAGGAATGGCCCTCGAAATGCCCCCCCCAATTTACCCAGGAACTTGCGCATGGGCGCGATCCTTTCAGTGGGTTGGCTGCGAGCCGGGAGCGAGAAGCGGCTCGGCGGAACTGTATCCTGATTTGACAACCGAAAACATAACGAGCTACGAAAAACGGTGCTTTGGTAATGTTGTCTGCGGCGGCGACGCGGAGCAACGACACTCGCAACCTTGAGGACTCCTTGGTGGGAGGATCCGGCTGCCATCTTCCCGGCGTGCGATGATAACTGGATTGCATGGGCTTCAAGCCGCCGAACACCGGAACTCTGAGTTGTCACACGAGGTATAGTGCGAACCCGCCCGGAATCGTTTCAGCTCCTTGTGGAAAACTTCGCATTGCCAATCTATGCCTCGCCGAAATTCCACCCGGCGGCGAGAATTCAATATTTGGACCCGGAGGCAGTTTGGCGTAGATTCCCAGCGGCGGGGGGGACAATGTTGTGTCAGGGGTCAGCGATCAGGGGTCAGTGGTCAGCAAAGCACCGCACCTATGGTCATTGTTCATTTGATGATTGTGCGCCGAGGGAGGGTAATTATCTGCAAGGACCTGCCGCCCAATGCCGGCTCCCGCGGGCTGGAGCAACCGGAGCTGAAAGCCCGCAAACGAGAGACGCCGATTGCGGCTCAATCTCTTTGAAGCATTACACTTGAGTGATAATGTCAGGGAAGCCGAGGGAAGACGGCGATCTGCAGCGCTCCATAGAGCGGGGCCGGCCTCTGCTCTGGGTGAGCGGGGCCTGGGTTCTGCCGCTGCTGTGCATCTATTTTTGGACTTTCCCCTTCTCCACACTCACCTGGACAGTTGTTTCGATGCTTGCCGTTTTGACGGCGCCGCTGCCCGCTCTGCTGTATGCGCACAGGCAGCGCGCCAGGTTGCTGGCGCAGGCCGTGAATGCAGAGGAAAACGCGGCTCAACTCAAACTCGAGCTGGAGACTGTCAGGTACCGCACGGCACGGCTGCGGGAGGAGTTGCAGGCCGCCGACCGGCAGGCGCGGCTGTCGCACCAACTTACGCTCCTGGGCCAGTTCACGGCCGGCTTCATGCACGAGTTCAACAACCCTCTGGCAATTGTGGGGGGACGGATCGAAGTGCTGCTGGATGAGCGCAAGGAGGATGCTGCCTTGTGCGCCGATCTGGAGCAGATGCTCAAAGAGACGCGCTACATGGGCAACATAGCCACCACGCTCTTGCAGGCGCTGCGACGGGAGCGGGGCGGAGAGATCTTTGAAGCCTCGGTTCCGCAGAAGGCCCTGGAAGATGCGCTGGTGGCGTTGCGGCCTTCCGCCAAAAGCCAGGGAGTGAGGCTGGTGGAGGAGATGGCTGAAGCGCCGCGCGTGGATGTGCCAGAGCACGTGGTCGGCGAAGTTGTTCGCGGCTTGTTGAGCAATGCGCTGGAAGCGCTGAGGGGGCGAGAAGAGCCCGTAATCTGGGTGCGCCTTGAGCCCTACCATACGGCCGGCGCCAAGGTCGTCGCCAGGATTGAAGATAACGGGCCGGGCGTGCCCGAAAACATCCGCGAACATCTCTTCGAGCCATTCGTATCGCAGAGCAGCGGGGGGGAACGGCTGGGGCTGGGGCTGTTTCTGGCGGCCAGCCTGCTGGATATGTATGA
>JBAVYF010000688.1:0-4545 GCA_049698655.1 Occallatibacter sp.
GTGCTGTTCCATAAGTTTTCGCGCTTCCACGGGATCGTGCGCGCGAACGGCGCGTTAAATCATGCGATGCATCTCGGCGGACTCGCGCAGATCGATCGAGCGCTCAACGGTTTTGCGGCGCTTGTCGTACAGAGCTGACGTGATGGTCTCCATCAGAGCGGCCAGAATCGGATTGCCGGAAGCCTGCGAGAGAATGCGGTGAAATAGCACGTCGTGTATCAGGAAATCGGCGGGACTGTCCACGGAAGCGAAAATCTCGGCGACCTCTTCGGCAAGCGCGGTATGATGCTCCTCCTTGCCGCGTTCAGCGGCGAGAGCGGCAAGATTGCTCTCAAGAATCAAACGCGCCTCAAACATCTGCCATGACTGAAAGCCGTGCAGCGCGCCCATCAGGCTGAAGGACGCCTTGCCGAACTCGGCCGGTCCGTCGGCGACGAAGGTTCCGACCCCGTGCCGCACCTTCATCACCCCCATCGCCGCCAGGTAGCCGATGCCGGTACGAAGGCTGGCGCGGCTGATCTTCAGTGAGCGCGCAAACTCGCGCTCCGGAGGGATCTTGTCGCCAAGTTGCAGAGTCCCATTCTCGATGAGAGCTCGAATGTGGTTGACCACATGCATGGTCCGATGCGTATCCGGCAGATTCTGCTTCGTCCGCGGCATAGGGCTGGCACCTGCTTGCTTAGCCTGAAATGTGGAGCAAGACGAGATTAACACTGAAGACCCTCCTCCGCAGCGGAGAAATTTATCCGCTGTACTGGCGTTTCCCGGCGAGATGTGTATACTGTGGTCTGACCTCTCTGATGGTCAGACCTCAAGCCTCACAGCGAAAGGACAGATATTCAGTCATGCTGATCCACGATGATCGTTTGTTTCCCGCCGAATCCGCAGCGCGAAAAATAGCCAAAGCCCTGTACGCGCACATCCGAACCTTGCCCATAATCAGTCCGCACGGGCATACGCAGGCGGCCTGGTTTGCGAAGAACGAGCCTTTTCCAGACCCGGCAAAGCTGTTCGTGCAGCCCGATCACTACATATACCGGATGCTCTACAGCCAGGGAATCTCCCTCGATGACCTGGAGATTGGGCGGGCTGAGCTAAGGGACGCCCGCAAGGTGTGGCGTATCTTCGCCAGCCATTACTACCTCTTTCGCGGAACCCCGACGCGCCTGTGGCTGAACTATTCCTTCCAGGAGCTGTTTGGACTGGAGGAGCGGCTGTCGGAAAAGACCGCTGACCTCTACTTCGACACCATCTCTGAAAAGTTGCGCACGCCGGAGTTTTTGCCCCGCGCCCTTTATGAGCGCTCCAACCTGGAAGTGTTGGTAACCACCGACTCTCCCCTTGACTCGCTGGACGACCACAAGGCGATCCGCGAATCGGGCTGGAAAGCGAGGATCTTGCCCACTTTCCGGCCTGACCCGGTGGTCGATCCGGAGTTTGCGGGATTTGCCGGCTCGATACAAAAACTGGGCGAGAAGACCGGAGAAGACACCGCGACCTGGGCCGGCTACCTGAATGCGCTGCGCAAAACGCGCGAGCGCTTCCGTTCGCTGGGCTGCACGGCAACCGACCATGGGCATCCCACCGCGCAAACCGCCGACCTATCCACAGCCGAGGCAGCGGACCTCTTTCGCCGGGTGCTGGCCAGCAACGCAGATTCCGCGCAGCAAGAACTCTTCCGCGCCCAGATGCTGACTGAGATGGCGCGGATGAGCCTGGAAGACGGGCTGGTCATGCAGATTCACCCCGGGAGCACGCGCAACCACAACCGCCAGATCTATGAGCGCTACGGCCGCGACGCAGGCGCCGACATTCCCCGGCCGACCAACTATGTGGATGCGCTGCGCCCCTTGCTCGGCCGCTTCGGAAACGAGAGCAAGCTCACCATCATTCTTTTCACTCTGGACGAATCGACCTTTAGCCGCGAATTAGCTCCGTTGGCGGGGCACTATCCGTGCCTGTGGCTCGGGCCGCCCTGGTGGTTTCTGGACAGTCCCGAGGGGATGATGCGTTTCCGCGAGTTGGCGACAGAGACGGCCGGCTTCTACAACACGGTGGGCTTCAACGACGACACGCGCGCCTTCCTGTCCATTCCCGCGCGGCACGATGTGGCGCGGCGCGTGGATTGCGCATTTCTGGCTAAGCTGGTCACCGAACACCGGCTGGCGGAAGATGAAGCATTTGACGTAGCGTATGAGTTGACTTACGGGCTGGCGAAAAAGGCGTATAAGCTCTAAGGCGAGATATGGCGCACAGGGTGGAATCAGACACGCTGGAGAGAGCGGCGGAGCCATCTGCCGGCACGCGGCTTGGCCGCGTACGCTGGACTATCTGTGCCATGCTCTTCGCCGCCACGACAATCAATTACATGGACCGTATGGTAATGGGGCTTCTCAAACCCACACTCATGCAGAGCGTTGCCAATCATGGCATCGGCATGACCGAAGTGGATTTTGCTAATGTCATGTCCCTCTTTACCCTCTTCTATGCGATTGGCCTGCTCTTCATCGGGCGCTTCGTTGACAAAGTCGGCACCCGCGTCGGCTATATGGTCATCATGGCCTTATGGAGCCTCTCGGCGATGGGCCACTCGCTGGCCAACTCGGTACTCCAGTTCGGCATTGCTCGCTCCTTCCTTGGGATGGGCGAATCAGGCAACTTCCCCGCCGCCAACAAAGCAAATGCAGAGTGGTTCCCGCAGAAAGAGCGCTCCTTCTCTTTCGGGATATTCAACAGTGGCGCCAATGTCGGCGTGATCCTCGCTTCCATCATCGTGCCCCTGGTGATCCTTCACTTCAACTGGCACTACGCATTTCTGGTCACCGGCTTTTTCAGCTCGTCATGGATCCTGTTATGGTTCCTCAAATTCCACAAGCCCACCGAGCATCCAACACTCTCTGCCGCCGAACTCGCTTACATCAACCAAGGGACAGTCGAGGAGGTAGAGCCCTCCAGGACGTCTTGGTCGTTGGCCGAATTGTTGGGTATCCGCTTGTGGGGTATCCGCCAGACGTGGGCGTTTGCCATCCCGAAGTTTCTTACCGATCCCATCTGGTGGTTCTATCTCTACTGGCTACCCGGTTACTTCCATGACAGACTCCATGTGCAACTTGTCGGCCTGGGGCTCCCGATCTTCGTCGTTTACAGCGCCTCCACCGTCGGCAGCGTCTACGGAGGTTATCTGCCCGCATCCTTCATCCGTTTGGGGCTTACAGCACAGCGAGCGCGACTGGGAGCTATGCTTCTCTGCGCCTGCCTCGTTGTCCCGGTTTTTGTAATCAACTACACCAGCTCTGAATGGATCGCAATCGGGCTGCTCAGCCTGGCCGCGGCCGCACATCAGGGCTGGTCGTGCAACCTTTTCACCACTACCTCGGATATGTTCCCGCGCAGCGAAGTTGGCTCGGTAACAAGCATTGGCGCCTTGACCGGCGCCATCGGAGGCGCGCTGTTTATGCAATTAGCTGGTCACGTTTTGCAATTCTGGCACAGCTATTCGCTCCTCTTCATCATCGCAGCCAGCGTCTACCTCTTATCGCTGCTCATCCTGGTCCTGCTTGCTCCGGGACTAAAAAGGGTGGAGTCTGTCGCATGAGTCTCTACTGTGCAGTTGGAAGCGCCGAATCCGATCTATCTCCGCGGCAATTGAAAGATCTGCTGGCGGAGAGCCTGGCAAAGCTAGGCCCTCGCAACAAGGTGCTTGCTGTGCCACCCGACCAGAGCCGCGAACACTCCCGCGCGGGCGAGCTGACGCGTTATGCGTGGGAGCACTATGGCGACCGCCTCAAGGCTGTTCTTCCCGCGCTCGGCACTCATAGGGCGATGCGGCCTGCGCAGATTGCGCGCATGTTCGGTGAAGTCCCGCAGAGTCTCTTTCGCGTTCATAACTGGCGAACCGACGTTGAGACGCTCGGCGAGGTTCCGGCAGAGTTTATCCACGAACAATCGGAGGGCAAGCTGAGTTATGCATGGCCGGCACAAGTGAACAAACTCATCTCCCAGGGAGGCTTCGATCTTATTCTTTCCATCGGCCAGGTGGTGCCCCATGAAGTTATCGGCATGGCCAATTACAACAAGAACATCCTGGTGGGAACGGGAGGCCGCGAAGGAATCAACCGCAGCCACTATCTGGGCGCGGTCTACGGAATGGAGCGGATCATGGGTCGCGCCGCCAGTCCCGTTCGCAACGTGCTCAATTACGCATCCGATCGTTTCCTGCAACATCTGCCCATCGTCTACGTGCTCACTGTGGTGGGGCGGAAGGCAGGCGGCGGGCTGGCCGTGCGAGGGCTGTTTATCGGCGATGACATCGAATGCTTCAACCTGGCCGCCGCGCTGAGCCTGAAGGTGAACTTCGAGATAGTTGACGAGCCGATCATGAAAGCCGTGGTCTATCTCGATCCGCGGGAGTTTCACTCCACTTGGATCGGCAACAAGGCTGTCTACCGCACCCGCATGGCGCTGGCCGACGGCGCGGAGTTGATTATCCTGGCGCCGGGCGTGAAGGAATTCGGCGAGGACAAGACGATTGACAAGCTGATCCGT
>JBAVYF010000689.1:0-4305 GCA_049698655.1 Occallatibacter sp.
GTCGTGTAGCTCGCCGCATCCGGGGTTCCCGAAAGCCCAATGAGAGGCAATTCGTTCTGGATTGAGCGCACACTGAATCGGGCCGGAGATTGCCCCGTAGCCGAGCGGGAGCCGATAATGTCCGCCATCGAAGCAATCGCGGTGTCGAAATACTCTCTTTCCTCCGGAGTCATCTGCGTTCCCGTAGCCTGCTGCGCTCCAGATTCGGCCTGCGCCCGGAAGTTGGCCCAGCCAGCCGCCGTGCCGAGAGTTTGAATGATTCCCGGATCGGAAATCTCCCCCATTTGCTGATCGAGCAGCTTGAACGCTTCTCCCAACACTTTTTGCGCATGGGGCTTGTTGGCAAGAGGGATGAAATCGGCCATCGACTTTACATTCGGATTCTGCGGATCGCCAAACAAGCCCATCTCCGCCGTGACCGCGGGCATAGACTTGCGAGCCGCCGCCGCATTTTGCGGAGTCATACCCTGTACGTTGGGAAGGATGCTTCCCGTAGCCTGCGAAGCATTTCCGCCAGCCTTGCGCGGAGCGGGCGCTTTCGTTCCCGGCGTCATCGGCGTAGCGGTCCCAGTCACTACCTGACCACCTCCTGGGGCCGTAGCGGTACGCACAGTACCCACACGCGCAGCGCCGAGAGTCGGGGCAGACCCCGCCGGAGCAAGAGCGCCTTCCTCTGGCTGTACTGTTCGCTGATTGTCGGCGGTGATGACGCGGGGAACCTGATCGCCGATAGTGTAGAAAATCTTCCCGCCCCACGCCCACGGAGTCAGCTTGCTGGTCTCAGGAAGTTTAGATACGTCGATGGGATTACCGTCCTGATCGGAGAATGTCAATCCGCCGGCGGATAACTGCTGCGCATCCTTGACAGAGACGCTGCCTCGTCCAAAAGGAACAGGGCGTCCCGTAGGATTCTGGCCGCGCAAACGCGCTACCGCCTCCGCGCCTTCATTCTTGAGTTGCTGCAAGCGTTCCACTTCATTCAATCTGAGGGCGGCTGATTCCCGCGCCAACTGCTCCGGCGTCTTTGCTCCCGCTTCAATGCGGTTCAGGTCTGCACGCGGGCTGGGCAATGCGGCAACCTTCGCCTGCGCCGCCTGCGCTTGAGCCGCTGCCCGCTTCTTCATCCCCACAGCGCGTTCCAAGCCCCTCCCGATGCGCCCCAGGCGCGATTCGGCTGGCTCGTGGGCGTAGAGGTCATTGATGCCCTTGCTGTAGTCGAGCCCGGTGATGGCGCCTGAAGCCAACTGAGATTGAAGCGCGTTCTCCTGGGACTGGCGCTGCTGGTCCTGAAGTTGCTGCTGGCGATCCTGGCGCCGCGCCTCAACATTCTCTCCGAGTTGCCATCCTTGCGCCCAAGCGCCCATCGCTCACCTCAACTGAACAAACTGTAGTCTGTCGGACTCAGACCCTCGGTATCGGCGTAGCTCAGATCCGGTGGCGGCGCTCCCATGTCAAGACTCGTCAACTGCTCCGGCTGTGTCGCGGGCGGAGGGGCATGTCCCCCTGCTCCGCCGATAGCATCTCCAGCGGCTCCCAAACCGAACCCCTCCGCTGCGCTGATGCCGCCCGTAATCGTCTTGCCGAGGATGCTGTTCTCCTGATTCTGTTGCCGCTCTTGAGCCAGCCGCGCCTGCTGCTCCTCTGCGCTCAGGCCGATGCCCTGCTCCGATGTGCCGATGCCCGCAAGCGTGCTCGCCGCCCCCGACTTCAAGCCGCCTTCAAGGTTGAGGATGTCCCGGCTTACGCCTTCATCCGCCGCTGCGTTCGATGCCGCCGTTCCGCCGGAGCGCGTGCCAAACTCGGCATTGGTCTTCTTCTGCTGCGCGGCGCGGGTGCGGGCGGCGCTGATTTCGGGAGCCAATGCTTCTGACTCCGCCTCTCCGCCATTGAGAATGTTGCGCTCGAACTGGCTGGCTGCGGTCACATCGCCTTCGCCTACGCCAGTCGAGAAATCGGAGATTGCCCCCGCCTGCGGGATGTCCCGATTGAGCACCGAATTTGAGCCGCCGAAAATCCCGCCCCAAAAACCCATCGCATCACCCCGTTATCCCATAGCCGTAGGCGATGTTGCCGTTGGTGTCGGTATCGAGCACGAAGTTTTCCGGCAGGTATCCCGAGCCCACGGAAACGCCGTGCGGAATGGGGACGGTCTGCCCTGGCGCAATAGCGGCGATAATCTCGTTTGCGTTCGATGCCAGCGTCTTGCCTCGCGGGAGCACGTAGATGTTCTTTGTGTTGCCCGCGTCGGCCTGAATCTGAATCTGGCGGAGCGCCTGTCCGAGCCGGTTGGGAGATTGCTGCGTTCCGCTCACTTGGCCCGCCAGCGGGCCGCAGTTGGTTGACAGTGGAATGGTTGTCCCCGCCGTCGCCACGGTGAGTTTCCCGAGCGGCACAACGTTAGACCATGGTCCGGTCGCCATTTCCTACCCCTTTCCCGGCACCGCGAAACGCGGCTGCAATATCTCCCCGCGAGGCACTTCGGAGCGCAGCGTAGAGGAGAAAATGCCCGATTCACGAATTCGTGAATTCCACCGCGCCGCCGTGCCAAGAAACGATTGATGAAGCTCAATACTCGCCATGAACTCAGGCCCACCCCGCTTAAAGCACGCCAGATGCTCTGATTCATCCAAGATAGCATCCATAACGTCCCGTGGCACTTGGATTTGCTCGGAATCGGAAGTGGGAACCGGAGCGTTACCCACCACAGTCAGCCCCACGGTAACGGGAGCGACAGGCACCGGGCTGACGGCATAGAGGTCGGTTCCAGCCACGATGACCTGCGGGAACGCATCGGGACGCGCCTGCCATTCGTAGTTGAACCTGTCGGCGGCAATCACCGATGGGGTCGCTACCGGCACATCGTTCACCCGCGCCTCAAGAAGCCATGGAGTGTTTTTGGACAGTTCCAAGCCTTCAAGGTATCGCTTCATCGCGTATTCGGAGCGTTTTACGTCCCGCGACTCTTCCTGCGAGTTGAGCAAGTCGGCCAGCGCCCCGAACAGTGGCACCCAGGCCCAATCATTCGGCATTCCCAGGCCGGTCACCGCCGGAGGGTCGGGCACTGTTCCCGCCTGCATGGTGAGAACTTCGAGGGTATAGGGCTGCGGGGGGCGCGTGTCGAGCGTGAGAGCGAGCGGAGGCCCGGAAATCACGTCCCAGCGCAGCGGCTCCGCCACGGTCTGCGGATAGTTCGGCGTGAATACCCGAAAGGATTCCTTGTCGCCACGAACCAGCGTCACCGGGAAGCCCTGGCCGGGCGCGGGCACGTAGCGCACCCGGAGCACGTCGAGCACATTGTCGGGCAGCGTAAGGTGAGGATCGCCTATCGCAGATTCAAGCGCAATCTCTACCATGTTCGATGCGCCGATCTGGAGTGACTCATCGCGCCGTCCCTGGACCGCCTGGGCCAATGCTTCGATGGAGAATTGATTGGTCCCGGTCCATGTTCCCCCGGTCGGCGGCTCCATCAACATGTACTCGATCAAAGTGTAGAGGGAAGCATCGGTGAGGGAGCGGATGCGGGGTCCGCCGGTTTGGGTATTGCGGAAAAAGTTCTGAGTGAAAGGGGGCGTGAGATTGAAGGTGTAGATGGCAACCCAGAACGCCGAGAGACAGTTGAACAGTTGCATCGCCAAGCCAATGTACGCGCCCTGCTCCGCGCTGCTCCACTGGACGAAATTAGGGTCATTGAGCCGCGTGGCAAGCTCGGCCTTTGCTTCCCCGAAAGTGAGCCAGGAATAGGCCACTCAGCCCCGCTTCCGGCCTACACGCTTCGTGGCGAGGGGGGCGGTGCGCTTCGTAGGCCGCGCTACCTTCTTTTTGCCCACGGGCTTACGTCCCTGCTCTCGCTCGATCTCAGCCTTTTGCTCGTCATTCGGCTCGTAGCGTCCACCGGCCTGCGGTTTCGATACCGCACCCGTTAGCTTGTCCACGCCCTTGCTGTAAGCGCCAAAGAGTTTGCGCACAGGAGCCGGAACAAAGTCCACAACGTCCTGCGCGATCTTTCCCGGCAAGTCCGATTGCGCCATCACGTCCTCTTTCGTGCTACCCGCTTCTTCGCGTCACGCTTGTTCCTGAGCGCAATCGCCACCATTTGTTTCTGCGCTCGTTTCTTGCCGTATTTGCGGCGGGTGCGGGCAAAAGTCTTGCCGTGACGCAGTTCATCGAAATTGCTCTCGGTTGCTGCTTGCGTGTCTGAGTGGATGAGCGGCATCAGGCCACAGGATACCCCCGTTCCACAAGCCTACGCTACAACAATCTCTTACGTTGCCGGAGTAGACGCCGTGAGGATACCGTTGGTAAAGG
>JBAVYF010000690.1:0-11065 GCA_049698655.1 Occallatibacter sp.
GAAGAGCGAGGCCACGCGCGTGAGCACGCCCGGCAGGTCTTCAACGTAAGCGACGAATGTATGCATCATAACTAGCCTCTGACTTCTAGCCTCCAGCAACAGGAAGCAGGTTTCTTAGGTTTCCATCAGCGGATCTTTTACGGGGCGGCGAATCATCTCGTGCAGCGCGCTGCCGGCGGGAATCATCGGATAAACCGAGTCTTCCTTTTCGACCATGAAGTTGAGCAAGTATGTGCCCGACGCGGAGCGGGCGCGCTCGACGGCGGAGGCTACCTCGGAGCGGGTGTGAACGGCGCGGCCGGCGATGCCGTGGGCGTCGGCCAGCTTGACGAAGTCGGGGCTGACCAGCGGCGTGGCTTCGTAGTTGCTCTCGTAGAAAAACTCCTGCCACTGGCGCACCATGCCCAGGTAGCCGTTGTTGATGATGGCAATGTTGATCTTGATGCCTTCCTGAACGATGGTTGACAACTCGGCTGCGGTCATCTGGAAGCCCCCGTCGCCGGCGATGACCCAGACTTCCTTATCCGGGCAGGCAAACTTAGCGCCGATGGCGGCGGGCAGCGCGAATCCCATCGTGCCCAGGCCGCCGGAGGTAACCAGCGAGCGCGGGTGCTCGTGATGGAAGTATTGAGCCTCCCACATCTGATGCTGGCCCACGTCGGTGACCACGATGGCGTTGCCGCCGGTGATGCGCCAGATGTCGTGGATAACGTGCGCCGCGTAGAGGTGGCCGGAGTCGGGCAGGTTTTTGATGTCGTGCACGGCCACCGCGCCCTTGCTGGATTCGATGGTCTTGATCCAAGCCGAACCGTCGCGGCCACCATGGCCACTACTGATGCGCGGCAGCAACTGCTCCAACACCTCGCGCAGATCGCCCACCAGAGCGACATCGACTTTAATATTCTTGTTCACCTCGGCGGGGTCAACCTCGACGTGAATCTTTTTGGCCTTGGTGGCATACGTCGATGTGGTTCCGGTGACGCGATCATCGAACCTCATGCCGCAGGCGATCAGCAGATCGGCCTCCTGGATGGCGTGATTGACCCATGCCTCGCCGTGCATGCCCATCATGCCCAGGTTCAGCGGGTGCGAGGCAGGGAAGCCGCCCAGGCCCAGCAGGGTGAGGGCGACGGGAATCTGCGCGCGCTCGGCCAGCGTGTACACCTGCTCCTCAGCGCCGGATTCAATGACGCCGTGGCCTGCCAGGATCACGGGCCGCTTGGCATTGCGAATCAGTTCAGCTGCTTGCGTGAGCCCGTGCTCCTCCACCTTCAGCATGGGGTGAGGGCGATGGGGACGCGGCCTGGCGGCGGCAAAGTCGAAGACGGCCATGCCCTGCTGTGCGTCCTTGGTAATATCCACCAGCACCGGGCCGGGACGGCCGGTTTGCGCGATCTGGAAGGCGTAGCGAATCGCCGGGGCAACGTCTTCGGCGCGGTTGACGAGGAAGTTGTGCTTGGTCACCGGCAGCGTGATGCCGGTGATGTCCACTTCCTGAAAGGCGTCGGTGCCCAGAATCTTGCTCGACACATTGCCTGTGATGCAAACGATGGGAATCGAGTCCAGCATGGCGGTGGCAATGCCGGTGACCAGATTTGTTGCGCCGGGTCCGCTCGTCGCAATCGCCACGCCCACCTTGCCCGAGGCGCGCGCATAGCCGTCGGCCATGTGCGCAGCGCCCTGCTCGTGGCGTACCAGCGTGTGATGAATGGGAAACTTGCGCAGCGCGTCATAAACAGGGAGAATAGCCCCGCCGGGGTAACCGAAGACTTGAGTGACGCCCTCGCCCACCAGCGTGGCCCACACAATCTCCGCGCCGGTCAGGCGGGTTGGCGGGTTATTCGATGCTTGCGTGTTGGCGCTGGTTCCCATGGAAAATCCTCCTTTGTTAGTCAACATCAGTCCTCATATTCGATCGTCGCGCCCAAGCTGCAGCCATAGAGCTCGTCATTCACGATCGCTTCTATGGCCTCAACGCTCCAGGCGGGATGATGCTCGATAACATCCCAGTGAGTTCCGTCAGGTGTCTTTCCTCCGATGACGAACCTAGACGATGGCCCATCGAACAGCTCCCGGATCCGCTTTTCTCTGCCCGCATCGAGGAACTCGAAACTCCCTTTTCCGTCTTTGATCGTAATGATGCATTGCAAGCAGTTCTTATCCAATACAAACCCTTCGTCGCTGGGCATGAGACTGTAGACTTTGACGCGCATCGCCTCACCCTCCGGAATCGCCGAGTACTTACGTCGTTGCGCCCTCGGATGCTGATGTCACGCGATCTACATACTTGCGGAAGACGCCCCTGGGCCAGCGCAATGCTGGCGGCTTGAAGCCTTTGAGGCGGTCCGCAATTTCCTTGTCGCTGATTTCAACGTCGAGTTTGCGGTTGGGAATGTCGAAGTGAATGATGTCGCCCTCGCGCACCGCGGCGATGGGTCCGCCGACAAAGGCTTCGGGGGCGACGTGGCCGGCGGTCATGCCGCGCGTCGCGCCGCTGAAGCGGCCATCGGTCAACAGAGCCACCGTCGCGCTCAGTTCTGCGTTCGAGCTGATGGCTGCAGTCACTTGCAGCATCTCTCTCATGCCGGGCCCGCCCTTGGGACCTTCATATCGAATCACGAGCACATCGCCCGGATTGATCTGGCCGGCCTGCACGGCGGCGAAGCAGGCCTCTTCCGTGTCGAAGACGCGCGCCGGGCCGCGATGTTCGACGCGGTTGGCCGCTGCCACCTTCATCACGCAGCCTTCCGGCGCAAGATTGCCCTTCAGAATCACCAGTCCGCCATTGGGCTTGATGGGCTTCTCGAATGTGCCGATAACCTGCTGTCCCGGAGTCTCCTTGGCCAGCGCAGCCTCTTCGGCCAGAGTTTTGCCACTGATAGTCAGCGCCGAGCCATCAGCGTGGCCGGCGTCGATCAGCCGCCTGGCCAGCAGGCGCGAACCGCCCGCCGCCTGGTAGTCCGATGCCACGAACTTGCCCGCCGGGGTCAGTGAGCAAATGTAAGGCGTGCGCTTGCTGATCGCGTCGAAATCATCAATGGTAAGCGGGATGTTCATCTCCCGCGCAATGGCCAGCAGATGCAGAACCGCATTCGTCGAGCCGCCGCTGGCGGCCACGCTGGCGATGGCGTTCTCGATCGATTTGCGGGTAATGATCTGCGAGGGCCGGCGATTGGCGCGCACCGCGTCCATCAATATGCGTCCTGCTTCGCGCGTGGCGGCGTGCTTGTCCGCCGATGTGGCGGGAACGCCCGAGAGCTTGATGGGCGAGATGCCCATAATCTCTGCCGACATGGCCATGGTGTTGGCCGTGAACTGGCCGCCGCACGCGCCCGCGCCGGGACAGGCGTTGGCTTCCAGAGCCTCAAGGCCGGCGTCGTCGATGCGGCCTGCGGCATGTGAGCCGATGCCCTCGAAGACATCCTGAATCGTAATGTCCTTGCCGTTCAGCTTGCCCGGCGCAATCGACCCGCCGTAAAGCATCATCCCCGGAATGTCCAACCGGCACAGCGCCATGATGATGCCGGGCATATTTTTGTCGCAGCCGCCGATGCCCACCAGGCCGTCGAAGAGATTGCCGCGCGCCACCAATTCAATCGAGTCGGCGATCACTTCGCGCGAGACCAGCGAGGCCTTCATCCCCTGCGTGCCCATGGTGATGCCGTCGTGGATGGTGATGGTGTTGAACTCCATCGGCGTGCCGCCCGCCTCGCGAATGCCCTCCTTGAGAGCTTCGGCGATCTCGCGCAGGTGCATGTTGCAGGTGCCGATCTCGGTCCAGGTGTTGGCGATGCCGATAATTGGCTGGTGCAGTTCTTCTTTGCTAAAACCGACGCCGCGCAGATAAGAACGCGCAGCCGCCCGGCTCGGCCCTTCGGTCATCGGAATGCTTTGGCGCTTGCCTTCAATGGTCATTGGTATTTCGCTTTCAGCCAATTAGCTTGGTCGTGTTTTGCTTCAAACGTGTCCAGCGCCGCTTGATGGCGCAGCGTCAGGCCGATGTCGTCCAGCCCTTCGATCAGACAGAACTTGCGGAATGGATCGATCTCAAAGCTCGCCTTGAATCCCTTGCCGTCGGTCACTGTCTGCTCTTCCAGCGAGACAGTGAGTTGATAGTTAGGAATGGTCTTAGCGTTGTTTAGCAACGTGGCGACCTGCTCTTCGCCGAGCCGCGCCAGCACAATGCCGTTCTTTCCCGCATTCGAAAAGAAAATGTCCGCGAAAGTCGGCGCGATCACCACGCGGAAGCCGAAGTCACTCAGCGCCCAGGCGGCATGTTCGCGGCTCGATCCGCAAGCAAAGTTTTTGCCCGCGATCAAAATTTGCGCGCCCTCGTAGCGCGGATCATTCAACACAAAAGTCGGGTCCGGCTCGCCCGCTGCCGTGCGTCGCCAGTCGAAGAAGAGAAACTCGCCGTAGCCGGTGCGCTCGATGCGCTTCAGGAACTGCTTCGGGATGATCTGGTCGGTATCGACGTTCGCGCGGTCCAGAGGCGCGGCCAGTGCGGTCAATGTGCGAAAGGAGTTCATCAGCCTCGTACCTCCCACTTGCGAATATCGACAAAGTGCCCGGCAATTGCGGCTGCGGCGGCCATCTCCGGCGAGACCAGATGTGTGCGTCCGCCGCGGCCCTGGCGGCCTTCAAAGTTGCGATTGCTGGTCGAGGCGCAGCGCTCTCCCGGTGCGAGGATGTCGGGGTTCATGCCCAGGCACATGGAGCAGCCCGGCTCGCGCCATTCAAAGCCGGCCTCGCGGAAGATGCGGTCCAATCCTTCTTTCTCCGCCTGCGCTTTCACCGCCTGCGAGCCGGGAACCACCATCGCGCTCACCTTCGTGCTCACCTTGTACCCCGCTGCAATGCGAGCCGCGGCGCGTAGATCTTCAAGGCGGCCATTCGTGCAGGAGCCGATGAAGACGCGGTCAATCGGGATTGCAGCCAGCGGCGTGCCGGCCTTCAGGCCCATGTATTCGAGGGCGCGTTCCAACCCCTTGCGCTCCTGCTCGTTCTGCGTGGCGGCCGGGTCGGGCACGGTGGCTGTAATCGGCGCGACCATGCCCGGACTCGTGCCCCAACTGACATAAGGCACAAGCTTCGCCGCATCGATCACCAACTCGCAGTCGAACTTAGCGCCTGGATCGCTCGGCAGCTTGCTCCACTCGGCGACGGCCTTGTCCCACGCCGCGCCCTTCGGCGAAAAACGTCTGCCCTTGAGGTAGGCAAATGTCTTTTCATCCGGAGCGATCATGCCCGCGCGCGCGCCGGCTTCGATGCTCATGTTGCAGACCGTCATGCGGCCTTCCATCGAGAGCGCGCGAATGGCCGAGCCGGCATACTCGACCACGCACCCGGTCGCCCCGTCTGTCCCAATCTGCCCGATAATAGCGAGAATAATGTCCTTGGCCGTGACGCCGCGTGGCAACGCGCCCTCGACCGCGATGCGAAAGGTCTTTGGTTTGGACTGCGGCAGCGTCTGCGTAACCAGTACGTGTTCCACTTCGCTGGTGCCGATTCCAAAAGCCAAAGCCCCGAACGCCCCGTGTGTCGAGGTGTGCGAGTCGCCGCAGACAATCGTCATGCCCGGCTTGGTCAGCCCCAGCTCCGGCCCGATCACATGCACAATGCCCTGATTAGGCGAGTCCACATCGTAAAGCTCTATGCCGAACTCCGCGCAGTTGGCACGAAGCGTGGCAATCTGCGTGGCCGCAATCTGATCGACGATCTTCAACCGCCCCTCGATCGTTGTTGGCACATTATGGTCCACGGTGGCGATACATCGCTCGGGCCGCCGCACCTTGCGCCCCGCCAGCCGCAGCCCCTCAAAGGCCTGCGGAGAGGTCACCTCGTGCAGCAAATGCAGGTCGATGTACAGCAGCGTCGGCTCGCCCTTCGGCTCAACCACCACGTGCCGCTCCCAGACCTTTTCAAATAATGTCTTTGCTACGCTATTCACTGCGGACTCCTTATTCCCTGACCAGCTTTTCGCCGACTAGGCGTTTGCTTCGATTGTGCCTTTTCCTTTTTCGGCGAAGGTTCCTTGTCGAAATACATCCAGAAGTGATCGATCTTCGCTGTTCCCTGCTCCTTGATCTTGTCAAAAAACTCGTTAAGTAGTTTCCTCAATGAATCGATATTCACATCATCGCCTGATCCTTCATATGTTCCAGTTCCAGGCTGACGTGCTAGGTGATTCCTCTTGAGAATTGTCCTGAGCTTCGATGTAACATCGCCAGGGCCAGGATCGCTGTCGAGAGAAAACCGAATAATCGCTCTCACTTTTCTACCTCGCAAGTTTCAGCTATTTCAGCAATTGCTTCACCGTCTCGCGCACCTTCGCGCCCATCTCCCGCGTTCCGAGCACGGTCAACCCCTCGGGGTTGGTGCGCGCCAGATCCTGCGTGCGGAAGCCAGCTTCGAGCACCTTGCGCACAGCCTTCACAATCGCGTCGGCCTCGGCCTCCAGCGCGAAGGAGTGGCGCAGAAGCATGGCAGCGGTCAGGATGGTGGCCAGCGGATTGGCGATGTTCTTGTTGGCGTGCTTGGGCGCGGAGCCGTGGGCCGGCTCATACAAATTGATCTTGCCGCCGGCGGTACCCGAGGGCAACATGCCCAGTGAGCCGGTAATCACGGAAGCCTCGTCGGTGAGGATGTCGCCGAAAGTATTCTCCGTCACCACCACATCGAAATCGCGCGGACGCTTCATCAGGTGCATCGACATGGCGTCGACGAACTGGTGCTCCAGCGTCACATCGGGAAACTCTTTGGCCACCTCGATCACCGTAGCGCGCCACATTTGCGAGACCTCCAGCACGTTGGCCTTGTCCACGCTGGTGAGCTTCTTGCGCCGCTTCTGCGCCAACTGAAAGGATGTGCGGGCCACGCGTTCCACTTCGGCGCGGGTGTAGCGCATGGTGTTGAAGGCTTCGCCCTTTTCCTTATTCCACTCGCGCGGCTGACCGTAATAGAGGCCGCCAAGCAGTTCGCGAACGAACATGATGTCGGTCCCTTCGATGATCTCCGGCCGCAGCGGGCTGTTGACCGTCAACTCCTTGAAAGCGAAGACGGGGCGCAGATTGGCGAAGCCGCCCAGCGCAGCGCGCAGTTGCAGCAAGCCGGCCTCGGGCCGCGTGCTTGCGGGGAGAGAATTGAATTTGTCGTCGCCCACCGCGCCTAAAAACACCGCTTCGGAATCGAGTGCGGCGGCCAGCGTCTCCGCCGGGAGGGGTGTGCCATCCTGTTCAATCGCTACGCCACCGATGCGCTTATAGTCGAGCTGCAACGTGTGGCCGCCGGCCTGTGCTGCCTCTTGCAATACCGCGATGCCCTGCTTTGTGATTTCAGGGCCAATGCCGTCTCCGGGGGTAACTAGAACTTTCAACTTCATTCTTGCTCTCCTTGTTCTTAGATTGTAGAGGGTTGTCCTTTTTGCCTGACAACTGAACCAGGCTGGCGCAGCTCAATCCAGTTCAGAGACCGGCTCGCGGCGTTTTTCCCTTATCTGATCGGGCAACAGGCTGACCAGATCGTAGTCGTAGATGTTTTTCTTGCGGTCGGCCAGCGCAACAAAGCGGTAGTAGGTGTGTTGCAGCTCATCACGGGTGAGACTGAAGCCCAACTGCTCCAGCCGGTGCCGCAACGCTGCGCGGCCGGAGTGCTTGCCCAGCACCAGATGCGTCTTGGCCACGTCCACCAGCGCCGGGGTCATGATCTCGTAACACAGCGGGTTGGCCAGCATCCCGTGCTGGTGTATGCCGGACTCGTGCGCAAAGGCGTTGTCGCCCACGATGGCCTTGTTGGGCGAAGGGCGGAAGGTGATGAGCTGGCCCAGCACCTGGCTGGTGGGGTAGAGCTGGCTCAAATTGATGCCGGAGGTGACGTTGTAGCGGTCGCCGCGGACATAGAGCGCGGCGGCGATCTCTTCCAGAGCCGCGTTGCCGGCGCGCTCGCCAATGCCGTTGATGGTGCACTCCACCTGGCGCGCGCCGTTCTGGATGGCGGCCAGCGAGTTAGCCACGGCCATGCCCAGGTCGTCGTGGCAGTGCGCGGAGAGAATGACGCCCTGCTCGTCGATGGCCGGAATGCGCTCGCGCACCTCGGCGAACATACGTCCGTATTCGTCAGGGGTTGAGTAGCCTACGGTATCGGGCATATTGATGGTAGTGGCGCCGGCCTCGACGGCCACGCGCACCATCTCCACCAGAAAGTCGCGCTCCGAGCGGGTGGCGTCCTCGGGCGAGAACTCAACATCATCCACCAGCGAGCGCGCCAGGCGCACCGACTCGGCGGTCTGATCCAGCGCCTCCTGGCGGCTGATCTTCAGCTTGTACTCCAGATGCAGGTCGCTGGAAGCCAGAAAGACGTGGATGCGGGCGCGGTCGGCGAACTGCAGGGCGCGGGAGGCCATCTCGATGTCTTCGGTCTTGGCGCGGGCCAGCGAGGCAATGCGCGGCTTGCGAATGGCCTGGGTGATGGTGGCGATGGCCGCGAAGTCGCCCTCCGAGGCCATGGCGAAGCCGGCCTCGATGATATCCACGCCCAGATCCTCCAGGGCGTGGGCCATGGTCAGCTTTTCCTGCGTCGTCATGCTGCAGCCGGGCGACTGTTCGCCGTCGCGCAGCGTGGTATCGAAGAAGACAATGCGATTGGTCGCCATGAACCAGCCTCCCAGGGGATGATTGTGCCAATACTCATTGTTCAGCATCCAGACATATAACGCAAAGTTATAATTATTGTAGGATCGATTAGAATTGCTTATACTGTAGTGGACAATGATCAGTGGTCAGTGATCAGTTGGTATGAGGCGAACTACCGGCATTTGGCAAATCGCAGGTTTCTAAAGCAATACCTGAGACAGCCAACTGATTTCTGATTACTGCCCATCGTTCACTGACCACTGTCCACTGGTCACTAATATGGAACTGAACCAACTCGAATCCTTTCTGGCTGTGGCTGAAGAGCGCAGCTTCTCCCGCGCGGCCGTGCGGCTGCACAGAACCCAGCCGGCGGTCAGCCAGGTCATCCGCAAGCTGGAGGCGGCGGTGGGCGAGACGCTTTTTGACCGCGCGGCGCGTGATGGTTCGCTGACCGCGGCCGGGGTGCTGCTGCGCGACTACGCGCTGCGGTTGCTGGCGTTGCGCCGCGAGGCTTCCAGCGCCCTGGATGAGCTGAAGAGCCTGGAGCGCGGCCACCTGCAACTGGCGGCCAACGAGTACACCTGCATCTACCTGCTGCAGGCCATCGACCGGTTTCGGCGGGAGTTTCCCCACGTCAACGTCGCCGTGCACCGCATGCTGGCCTCGCATATCCCCGAGGAACTGAACCTGCGCACCTTCGAGCTGGGGATGATTTCCTTTCGTCCCGACCCGGTGCAGTACCGCAGCATAGCGGTGTATGCCGACAGCCTGGCGTTCATCGTCAGCCCCAGCCATCCGCTGGCCGGGGCCAGGCGCGTCTCCATCACCGACCTGGGCGAGGAGCTGTTCGTCGCGCATAACGTGGCATCGCCGTTGCGGCGCCGGGTGATCGAGGCCTTTCAAAAGTACAGGACGCCCCTCAATATGGGCATCGAACTGCCCACCATCGAGGCCATCAAGCGGTTCGTGGCCATGGGCAACGGGGTGGCGCTGGTGCCCCACCTGACCGTGGCCAGGGAACTGGAGACCGGGGATCTGGTGCGGGTGCCGGTGGACGAACTGGAGGTCAAGCGCGTGCTGCGGCTTGTCTACCGGCGCCGGGCCACGCTCTCCTATGCCGCAAGGGCCTTTTTACGCACTGTCAGGGCGCTGGCCCAGGAGCAGGGTCCGCCGTTCCACTACCACGTAGAGCGGGCTGGCTGAATATTTTCAAAACGCCGTTATCCTGAGCGGAGTTTGGCGTGTTTTCTGTGTAAAACGGAGTCGAAGAACCAGCTTTTCCGGCGTTTTGGCCCGCCCTGGGCGTCTCTTTGCCTCCCTCTGCGTCTATAGCCTCAGATCGTTTCCGGGCCACTGCTTCCGCCACGGACCGCTCCGGCCGTTTACAATGCTGAGAGTGGGGCCCGGCGCGAACCGGAGCACCGGAATCGAAGAACTCGTTGCCAGCCGGACGGTTGAGCAGTCGTGAGGTTCAGGACCGAATGAAGAAGATCGCCTTATTTGCATTTCTGCTGGCTGTGTGCGTGGCAGCAGCCCGCGCTCAGGAAAGCCGCCAGGACATCAGCATCAGCGGAACGGGTCTTGTTGAGCCGTTCATTGCCTCGCCCACCGACGTTCAGGTGAGCGCGAACCGCGCCTTTGGCGCACTGGCCAGCTACCGTTTCATGCTGACACCCTCGAGCGCCATCGAGGCCAACTATGGCATCACCTACCAGAACTCGATCCACTACGTGATCAGCAACACCAACCACTATGAAGTGCTGACCCGCACTCAGGAGATGTCGGCCGCCTACATCCGCAGCTTCAACTTCCGCAAGTACAATCCCTTTGTCGAGGCCGGACCGGGCGCATTTATCTTTCTGCCTATCCGCAACTCCGGCACCACCTCGCTGGACGTCAAGCAGCAGACTCAGATCGGTGCCATCTACGGAGCCGGCATCGCTCGCGAGATCAGCCCCAGCTTCGACATTCGGGCTGAGTTCCGCGGCATGGTCACCAAGGTGCCAACCTTCAACTACGCTCCGTTCACCACCAACAAGTGGTACAACATTTATATGCCGACGATCGGCGTAGCGTACCACTTCTAATCCCGGCAGATTTCGCAGAATAAGGAAGGGGATGGGCCTCGGCTCATCCCCTTTTGTTGCCTCAGACCTTTCGAGAGCAGCCTTGCTGTGTCAGTGCCTCTGGGGCAGTACCTTCCAGATTGCCGGATCTTCTTCGCCCAGAACCCAGGAGCAGAAGCCCTCCAGTCCATTCTGTTCGACCAGTTCGTAGCGGTCCTTGAAGGTTCGCTGATCGGTGAAGAATACCCATTCGCGCAACTGGTCACGGTAAAAGAAGAACCAGGCGCTCCTGTCCTCCTCGTCCCACAGGATACTGGCTTTATAAGCCTCGGCCAGTTGCAGGGCGTTGGGCGCGCCGATGGACTCGGC
>JBAVYF010000691.1:0-2489 GCA_049698655.1 Occallatibacter sp.
TTCAGCCTGCGCGGCATGGAGATCGGCCGCTGGCAGACCGAGGGCGCTCAGTTGCTGGCCGTGAGCGGCGATCCGAATCGCCGTCCGCTGGCCGGCAAGGAGGCGCGCGAGCCGGCCTTCGGGGTGCCCGCGATCTGGATCGCGCCCAATCTTGAGGACCAGGCGATCGCCGCCGGCTACTCGGTGGTGGATGCGGTCACGGTGATCACCACACATTTGGGAGAACTCATTCGCCAGCATGCCTGGGAACTGCTGGGCCGCTCGGAGACCAAGCGCCTGATGGACGCGCTGAATGAGAGCCATCCCAAACTACTCGAAGAGCTGGCGCCCAAGCTGCTGACTCTGGGCGAGGTGGGCCGGGTGCTGGAACAACTGCTGCGCGAGCGGGTCTCGATCCGCGACCTGGGCGCGATTCTGGAATCGATGCTGGAGACCGCGCCGGTCAACAAAAGCACAGTCGCGCTGGTCGAGGCCGCGCGCCAATCGCTGGGCCGGAGGCTGATTCAGCCGCTGCTCGACGGGGAGGGCCAGTTGCCGGTACTGCTGCTCGATGGGGCGCTCGAAGAAGAGATTCTGAACACGCTCTCGCCGGAGACCGGCCAGAGGATGCTGGCCTCGGAGACGGCGCCGGGAACGCCGGTGGTCCGCCGTCTGGCCGATTCTTTGAGGCGGCTTATCCCCTCCTCCTCCTCCGCGGCACTTCCCGTGCTTTTATGTCCTAGTCCAGCCCGCTATCACGTGAAGCGCTGGCTGGAGCCGATCTTGCCGCGTCTGGCGGTGGTGGCCGCCGGGGAGATTCCGGCGGAGATTCGCCTGCGCCCGGTGGGCACGGTGCGATGAAGACAGGGACTAGGGACTATGGACTAGGGATTAGGGAACAGTTGCAGACAGGTTAAAGGGGACGGCGATGGGGATGGAAGCGGCAAGTGCGGCGGGGAGTCAGAGGATGCCGCGCAGGGGCGCGGGGGATGGCTACCCCCCCGGCGGCGGCCAATTGCCGGTGCTGAGCGGCGAGCAGGAGCGGGTGCTGCTCGAGCATCTTCCTATCGTGCGCTTTCTGGCCCGCCGCATACACGAGCGTCTGCCCCAGCATGTGGACATCGAGGACCTGGTCTCGGCCGGGGTAGTGGGTTTGATGGACGCCTTCTCCAAATTCGACCCGGCCAAAAAGGTGCAGTTCCGCAGCTACGCGCAGTTCCGCATCCGGGGAGCGATTCTGGACAGTCTGCGCACGCTGGACTGGAGTCCGCGCGAGCTGCGCAGAAAGGGTCGCGCGGTCGAAGAGGCGATCCGGGTGCTGACGGCCAGGATGGGCCACGCGCCGGACGAGGCCGAGGTGGCCCGGGAGATGGCGCTGGAGCTGGAGGAGTACCAGCAGTTGCTGGGCGATCTGAAGGGCCTGGAGATTGGCACTCTGCACATGGAGCGCAACGAGGATTCGGGCGAAGAGGAGATGGCATATATTCCGGGCCGTCCCGAGGAGGATCCGCTGTTTCGCTGCCTGCGGGGCGAACTGGAGGAGCGGCTGGCCGAGGCCATTCAGAATCTGCCCGATCGGGAGCGCCTGGTAATGAGCCTCTACTACTACGAGGAGATGACCATGCACGAGATCGGCCTGGCGCTGGGGGTGGTCGAGTCGCGAGTATCGCAGGTGCACGCCTCGGCGGTGGTGCATCTGAGGGGTGCGCTCAAAGACCTGGCGGCGCGCGGGGCCTTTGACCGGCCGCAGTCCCGCAAGGCGGCAGGGAGAGGCAAATGATGGAGAAGACGCTCAAGCAGGATGAGATCGACGCTCTGTTTCAGGCGGCGCTCAGCGCGACGCCCGAGGCTCCGAAGACCGAGGTGCGGGCCCGGGTGGCGCCCTACAACTTCTCTTCGGCGGGGCAGATCTCGACCGATCAGTTGCGCGCCATCAGCATATTGAACGACCTGTTTGCCCGCAACCTGACCCATAACCTGGCGGCCTGGCTGCGCACCCGCTTCCAAATCAACCTGGTCTCGGCCGAACAGATTCCCTTCAACGAGTTTCTGCTGCGCATTCCGGAGATCAGCTATGTGGCCTCGGTGCGCATGGAGCCGCTAGGCGCGCTTGCGGTTCTGCAACTGGACCTGGCTTTGGCTCCTCCCATCATCGATCTTTTGCTGGGCGGCGAAGGCCGGGATGGCGTCTTGCGCGAGCTGACCGACATTGAGGAGTCGATTCTGGCCAGCGTCGTCGAGATCATCTGCCGGGAGCTGACCGCGGCCTGGCAGCCGGTGGGACTGAGCTTCAACTTTGAGCGCCGCCAGATGCAGACCCAGGCGGCGCGCATCATGTCGGTGACGGAAAAGACGCTCTGCCTGAGCTTCGAGATTCGCATGCCGCACAGCTCGGGACTGCTGAACCTGGCCTTTCCGGCGGTGGTGGCCAACACTATCCTGCGCCGGCTGACCTCGGACTGGGCCCGCCGCCGCCGCCATGCCGGCGAAACGCGGGAGCGCATGGAGGC
>JBAVYF010000692.1:0-3491 GCA_049698655.1 Occallatibacter sp.
TTCCCGCCTTGGGTCCGTTACTGCCATTTTTTCAATTTTCTATTTGTCACGATGCTGATTCGCAGCGGGCTCTCCATCCTATACGACCATCCCCGGCTTTATTTTAATGACGACTGCACGCCGGGGAGTGAATGGATCAGATTTACACCGCTCAAAGTTCCCCGCGACCGCCTCTGGACGGCAAAAGACGACGCGCGCTACATCACGCCTTTGTTGGGCACCCCCGGCTATCGCCACACTGTCGGCATTGCGCGCGTCTGGCACTTCATCAACGTGCACGGCTTCATTCTGACCGGCATTTTCTTCGTCGCGATGCTCTTCGATACGGAACAGTGGAGGCGGATTGTGCCCACTTCCCCCGTGGTGCTTCTGCAGGCCTGGAACACCTGGGTACATTACTCGACATTCCATCTGCCCCAGGAACCCAACGGGTTCTACGGCTACAACGCTCTGCAGCAGATTGCTTATTTTACGGTTGTATTCCTGTTCGGTCCGGTGGCCGTCCTTACCGGCATTGCCATGTCGCCGGCTGTGGTGAGCCGCTTTCCCTGGTATGCGTGGCTTTTTGGAGGCAGACAGTCGGCCCGATCCATCCACTTTCTCACCATGCTCAGCTTCCTGGCATTTCTCGTGGTGCATATAACTCTGATCGTAATGACGGGCTTTGCGCGAAACATGAACCACATCGTCATGGGCACGGACGACCAGGGGAACCTGGGCCTGACACTCGGCTTTGTCGGCATCGCGGTTGTCGTCTTTTCGTGGGTGGCGGCGCACTATATCTCATGGAATCGCCCCCGTGGACTGCAGCACGCCCTCAAGTTCGTGACCTATCCTATGCAGTTGATGACGCTGAACAAGCTTGAGCCGCAGCAGCGTTACTCCGAGCGGGACATCTCGCCGTATTTTTGGCCCAATGGGATCATGCCGGCAAATGACTACTGGAAACGCCTGGCTGAAGGCGGGTTTCGCGACTTCAAGCTGAAGGTGGGCGGGATGGTCGAAAACCCGGTCGAGTTGTCCCTCTCCGACCTCGAGAGGCTGGGCGAGACGGAACAGATTACCATGCACCACTGCATCCAGGGCTGGAGCGGTATTGCGAAGTGGGGCGGCATTCCGATGCGCACGATCGTCAACCTGGTGCGTCCAAGACCGGAAGCCAGGGTTGTCGTTTTCTACTCATTCGGCGAGGCGCTTTATGGCGGCGCCTATTACGATACGCAGCACATCGAGAATGTGATGAAGCCGCAATGCCTTCTCGCTTCGCAGATGAACGGCCACAGGCTACCGGACGTCTATGGCGCCCCGCTGCGCTTGCGCGTGGAAAACCAGCTTGGCTATAAGATGGTCAAGTGGATCGAGCGTATCGAGTTTATCGAGTCTGAGAAGCAGATCGGCGAGGGAGAAGGCGGAAAGAACGAGGACGACGAGTACTTCGACCTCTTGCCGAATATCTGAGGGGCTGAGAACTCTATTGGAAAACCAGGACATGAGCAACAGCGTCGGAGGGTTTGAGCACGTTGCGGTTCTGCTCGGGCGTTTGAAGCTGGCGTGGCTGCTGCGCCACTTTCCCTCACGCCTGGTCTGGGCGCTTTACGTCCTGGCAAACGGCTTCCTTACGATCGCATTGCTCGCTTTGCTGGCAGTGGTCACCGGAAGCCCGTTCGTATTCCCGTCTCTTGGCCCAACGGCATACCTTCTTTTCACCGCGCCGCTCGCGGAGAACTCCAGTCCGCGCAATGCCATCCTCGGCCACACCATCGGCCTCATCTGCGGCTATGGCGCATTGGTTATAACCGGATCCTCGAACCTGCCATTTGGCGTGCATATGGGGATTTACCCGGCGAGGGTTCTCGCCGCCGCCCTTTCGCTTTCGGCCACCGGTGCTTTCATGGTCCTGTTGCGAGCCGGTCACCCGCCTGCGGGCGCGACGACGCTGATCGTTTCACTGGGCATCATCTCGAAACCGAAAGAACTAGTCATCATCGAGGCGGCGGTCTTTCTTCTTGTCGCTCAGGCCCTCGTCATCAACCGGATGGCTGGGATAGCTTATCCCGTTTGGAGGCACCGCGAAATCGCGAAGGCTTGACGATCGCCACCACGGTCCGCCGCCGTGGGCACGGCGTTCTTTGCGTGGTTTGTTCTCAGTTTGCTAACTGGACATTCGTACGAGAAGACGAGCGCGGCGGGGCAGGATTAATCCTGCCGCTCACGGTTCCGCAGCTTTGCAGCAGGGTAGGACGAAGGTTGTGGTTTCCCAGGTCCCAAATGCGGGATCTGGGGACCGGGCATCCGGCAAAGTTCACAACTTACTGATCGTACCGTGACCATCCATTTGGCAGTTCCGAAGCACGGCAAATAAACAGTGGAATTCCTTCTTGCCTGCACATGAATTTCACGCTCTCCATAAGCGCCTTCTCTGCTTCTGAATATGCATCCGGATTCGTCGTCACAATCCAAAGGCCGTTCCCTTGGACCCCAGTGTCCTGCTTTCTGATGAATGAAAGCATATCCTCAGCCGTCTGGATTGTGAGCTGCGGAGACGCAGCTTTCAACCGTGGGGAATAATCCACTGTAAAACCCCAGGGCCGCCCTCCAATATCTGCCACCCGTTTGGGGAGCATATGCACCGAAATCCCCTGAGACCTTTCCTGCGCAGCGGCTACAGACGAAAACATAGTTGCACTTACAACGAGGGTAGTGAGAACGACAGCAATACGATTCATAACCTGCCTTTTACACCTGCATGACTTCGGCTTCTTTTTTGTGGGAGAGCTCTTCCATGCGGCGGATTTCCTCGTCGGTCATCTTCTGGACTTCTTCGAGGGCGCGCTTCTCCTCGTCTTCGCTGATCTTCTTTTCCTTGGCGAGTTTTTTGAGGGCGTCGTTGCCGTCGCGGCGGACGTTGCGGACGGCGGTGCGATGCTCTTCGAGGACCTTGTTGAGGTGCTTGACCACCTCGCGGCGGCGCTCCTCGGTCATGGGCGGAACGGGGATACGCAGCACCTTGCCGTCGGAGATGGGATTGAAGCCGAGATCGGCAACGCGCACGGCCTTTTCGATCTCCTTCAGGATGGAGGGATCCCAGGGCGCAATCAGGATCATTTGCGGCTCGGGCGCGGAGACCTGCGCGAGTTGATTGATGGGGGTGTGCGTGCCGTAGTAGTCCACCTTGACCTGGTCGAGCATGTGCACGCTGGCCCGGCCTGTGCGCGTGGAGGCCAGGCTGGCCTGGAATGTGGCCACGGACTGGTCCATCCGCCGCTTCAGATCGACGTTGAGTTCCTTGAGCGCCGGAATTCCGGCCATGATCGAGACTGCCATTGGGTTCGTCCTCGCTTACATCCAAAACAATATATTAGCGAATCGGGGTGGTGGGAGGCGATTTGGGGGTGCACTTGCTCAGTTTTGCGAGGTTTGGTTTCATTCGCCCTCAGGCGGGGACTGAGTGGGCCAAAAGCAGCGTCCAACAAGGATGCCAACCACTACAG
>JBAVYF010000693.1:0-9047 GCA_049698655.1 Occallatibacter sp.
CCGCTGAACGAGTTTCTCGGATCATAGTGAGGGGGGTTCGGAAAGTCGTTTTCCAAATGAATATCGCCGACCAGTTCCAGGCCCAAATGCTTGTTGTAGAATCGCGCGATACTGAAGATGACTTCGCCGTTGATGGGCGTGAAGCTGAACGGCTCAGTTACGGTGTAATTCAGACGCGATTCCACCGTTCCATGAGGTGACAGGTAGCTGTAGCCCACAAAGAAGTCCCAGATGGGCGCGGAATCACCCGTATGGGCTCCCTTCACGGCAGGTGCGACCTGGGCTCCCAAGGTACAGGGAACTGATAAAACACATACCAAGGCAAGGAGCAGACTCACAGACTTCAAGACACGCAAGATCATACGTACTTCCTCCGCAATCAAACTGGACGACAAATGGACATAACTGCCTGCGAGCACGAACACCTGCTCAGAACGACAGGATTCTTCACAATGGAAGAATCTTCAGACATCTTCACTGTTTCACTGCACAATTTAGCTACCACTAACCTACCACTATAGGAAGCATTTCCGGGGAAGGTATTTCGTTCAAGAGCTTAGGTTGTAACCCTTCTGAATACCTTATAGGTAACCAGAAAAAAATTACTTTAGTACTCCACTCTTCTCTTCTAAAATTCTGTCTCTACCCCTCTGTTCACCCTTGATTCAAGGTCTTCAAGAGGCTGCGCGGTTCACGCTGAATCTTCTCTTGCAGAAGTGTAATCGCGTAGATCAACTGCTCGGGGCGTGGCGGGCAACCTGGCACATACACATCCACGGGGACCACCTGGTTGACGCCCTGCACCACCGCATAGTTGTTGAAAACCCCGCCTGATGTGGCGCAGGCGCCCATCGATATTACCCACTTCGGCTCCGGCATTTGGTCGTAGAGCCGGCGCAGCACTGGGGCCATCTTCTGCGATACCCGCCCGGCAACGATCATCACGTCCGACTGCCGCGGAGAAGGCCGGAATACCTCGGCGCCAAAACGAGCAATATCGTAGCGCGACGCGCCTGTCGACATCATCTCGATGGCGCAGCAGGCCAGGCCAAAAGTCATCGGCCAGAGGGAGCTCTTGCGTATCCAGTTCACCGCGAAATCCAGCGAAGTCAGCAACACGCCCTCCGGCACTTCATAGCCGTAGTTTGTTTCCTTCACCTTGGTGCGGTTATTCGCGCTGCTCTCCAGCGCTCCAAAAAGATAGTGGTCGCGTTCTGCCGTGGCCGTCATAAGACTAATATACCTCCACTTCCCCTATTGCGGGGTTGCCGCTATGGCTCGCAGAGGCTGCTTTCCCTGCTCTATCTTCGGTTTTTTCCGGTGCGGCGGGAAATCTTCATGGGTTCCTTATTCGGAGTGCTCTACGATTCTTTTTGAGAATCACGTAAGAGTTGAGCCAATGTCACCGTCCCGCAGGCCGGCTTGAGCCAAGTCTGACTGTTCTTCAACGAAATTCCTGCTCCGGCAGCGGTCTGTAACCGCGCAAACCAACGCTACCGGTGTATTTTCGTTCACTTTATCCGGAAGGCCGGCCGGAGTTTCGACCCGGCGCAAGGCTTTTGCCCGCCGCATATTTTTCTGGGAGTGGAAACCTTATGTGCCGTCGTGGAATCGTACTGCTGCTTCTGTCTGTCGTCCTTGGAATTCCGTCCCTGGCTCTTGCTCAGCCCGCCGGACCCGACACACAGGCCGCTACGCAGGCCCAGATCGCCGCTCTGCAACAGGCCGTGCAGAATGCCCAGTCGGCCGGCGACAACGCCTGGATGCTCGTCTCGGCTGCCCTGGTTTTGTTGATGACCGGACCCGGCCTGGCTCTCTTCTACGGCGGCCTAGTGCGCAAAAAGAACATTCTCGCCACCATGATGCAGAGCTTTGCCATGATGTGCCTGGTCACGGTTCTCTGGGCCGTCGTGGGCTACTCGCTGGCCTTTGGCCACGGCTCGGCCTTCGTCGGCGGCTTCGAGCACCTCTTCCTGCGCGGCGTCACGCTCACCCCCAACACCGACTACGCCGCCACCATTCCCGAGCAGACCTTCATGGTCTACCAATTGATGTTCGCCATCATCACCCCGGCTCTGATCACCGGCGCATTTGCCGAACGCATGAAGTTCAGCGCCATGGCAATATTTCTCTCGCTCTGGTCGCTCGTCGTCTACTGCCCGATGGCCCACATGGTCTGGGGCGTGGGTGGGCTGCTGAACGCGACCGGCGGCCGCTTCCCCAGCTTGGATTTCGCTGGCGGGACCGTGGTCCACGTCACCAGCGGCGTCTCGGCGCTGATCTGCTGCCTTTATCTGGGCAAGCGCGCCGGCTATCCCCATACCAAAATGCAGCCTCACTCCATGGTGCTCAGCTTCATTGGCGCCTGCTTGTTGTGGGTGGGATGGTTCGGCTTCAACGCGGGCAGCGCGCTCGCGTCCAGTTCCCTGGCCACCAGCGCCTTCATCAACACTCACTTCGCTGCGGCAGCGGCTGCCATCGGCTGGTCCATCGCCGAGTGGATTCACAACGGCAAGCCAACCGCCCTGGGCGCCATCTCCGGCGCGGTAGCCGGACTGGTCGCCATCACCCCCGCCTCCGGCTTTGTGCAGCCCTTCCCGGCGCTGGTCATCGGGCTCCTCGCCGGCGTCGTCTGCTTCTTCATGGTCTTCGTGGTCAAGAAAATCTTCGGCTACGACGACTCTCTGGATGCCTTCGGTGTGCATGGAGCGGGTGGAACTCTGGGCGCCCTGCTCACCGGCCTCTTTGCCTCCAGCGCCATTAACGCCGCTTTCGGCAAAAACGCCGCGGGCAACCCCAACGCCACCGGCGCCCTGGACGGGCACTGGGGCCAGGTGCTCAACCAGGCCGCCGGCGCTGGCTTTGCCTGGGTCATCTCGATTGTGGGCACACTGCTGCTGCTCTTCCTCGTCGATAAGCTCATCGGACTGCGCGTATCAGCAGAGGACGAATCCGAAGGCCTCGACCTCTCGCAGCACGGTGAGGAAGGCTACGACCTGAACTCGTAAGTAATGGATGTGTCATTCTGTTCGAGCTGGCCACGTCTCTTGAGGCCGACGCGGTTGAAGAACCTGGAATTGCGTATCGAGCCGCGCCGGCTTAATTGATGCGGGGCGGACCAACATAAATTCGGCAGGACCAGCCCCAAAAAGCTGTCCCGCCTGTTACGCTGTCAAACGAGGCATCTGCGTATGCTCAAGATAGAAGCAGTTCTCCAACCCTCCAAGCTGGACGCGGTCAAGGATGCGTTGCTCGAGGCGGGCATCGAAGGCATGACGATTTTGGAGGCCCGCGGCCATGGCCGCCAGAAGGGCCACACCGAGTTCTATCGCGGCCGCGAGTACACGGTCGACCTTCTGCCCAAGGTCAAGATCGAGCTGGTGGTCAACGACGACATGAAGGATAAGGCCGTCGAGGCCATCCTCAGCGCCGCCCGCACCGGCCGCATCGGCGACGGCAAGCTCTTCATCAGCCGCGTCGAGGAAGCCATTCGTATCCGCAACGACGAACGCGGCGAAACGGCACTCTAGAGCGGTTCCACAATTCACGTGCCTTTTCCAAGGCCGTGCAAGGTGGCTTTTACTCCCACCCCAACGACGAAGACCTGTCGCTGGGGACCCCGGTTAAGGAAAAAGCCACTCGGCATTTGTGGTTTCGGTTTACAGCAATTGGAGAACTGCTGTAGCCAGGGGCAAACTGTTCCGTGCCGGCTTGATCGCCGATTATCTCACTGGATGGAGACCGTCCCGGCGGGAGCGGAAGATGCGTAGTGCCGTACCCGCAGATTATTGAGCGCATAGTCGATGAACCGCGGCTCGAAATGCGTCGCTTGCCCCATGAACCGGCAGGTGGCCACCACCTGATCGACGATGAACTTCGGCTGGTAAGCAGCCAGATTAATCCCCAATTCATCCTTAAGCTTATGTGCGATGGAGTCGAACACCTCGCCGGACAGCGTCAATCCCTGCCGGGCGCACTCCTTTTCGAAGATGCGCCTGTAAAGTTCGAGAGTGGGCGCACTGATCTCGATCTTGTAGGGAAGTCGGCGCAGGAAGGCCGGGTCCATCAGACTCTCCGGCTCCATGTTCGTGGAAAAGATCACCAGCCCCTCAAAGGGGATGCTCAAGCTCTTTCCTGTATGCAGCTTCAAATAGTCGACATGGTTCTCCAGGGGCACGATCCAGCGGTTGAGCAAGCTCGTTGGGCTGACCAACTGGCGGCCGAAGTCGTCGATGACAAAACAGCCGCCCAGCGCTTTCACGTGCAAGGGAGCCTCGTAGAAGTGGCCCGTCGAGTCATATCTCAGGTCGAGCATCTCCAGCGTCAGTTCGCCGCCGGTGGAGACGAAAGGCCTCCGGCAGGGAACCCAGCGCGCGTCATATTCCTCGACCCGGACAAACGATTCCTTGCCATCGTCGCTCACCTCGGCGGGATTCACCACGGGGTGAACGCTGGGGTCGTAGAAGCGGATGATCTCGCCCTCGACGGAAATCGCGTAAGGCACGTAGATCACATCGCGGAAGACGCTGCTGAGTGAATGTGCAAACGAAGTCTTGCCATTGCCGGGAGGACCATAAAGGAGCATGGCCCGGCCCGAGTTCAACGCCGGGCCGCTTTGTTCAACGATGCTGTCGTCGAAGACAAAGTCGCCGATGGCCTCGCGGATGCGCTCCAAGGTGACCAGCTCGTTGGTCAGCTTCTGCAGGTTTACCTGATAGGTGAATTCCTCCAGCGTAACGGGGGCCGGCCCGACATAATGCAAACGCTCGAGAGCATCGATGGTCCAGCGCTTGCCCTCTTCAGTGAACGCATAGCTCATATCGATCGGACTATTGGAACCGCGCGATCCGAGGGCGCGCAGCAGTTGCCGGTCCACGGCCATGCGGACCAGCTGGGAGACAATGTGGTAAGGCAGCTTGATGGCATCGATGAACTGGCGGCAATCCACCAGGTGGCCTGCATGGATCAGCTTCATCAGCAGGCTCATGAGTTCAGTCTCGTCGATTCCGGTTGCCTCGATATTCGGCGGCTCGGCGGGAATGCGCTTCAGAAAGGCTTCCAGCGCCCGCTGCTCGATGGCTCCATTGGCCACCAGGTTGTCGCCCAGACGGCCACCCTTGCCGGACTGACGCTCCAGCGCCTTGGCAACATCTTCGACAGTAATCAGATTCGCCTGAATCAACAGATCGCCCAATCGCATTCGTGTGCCGATGGTGTCCTCCTCGCGACAGCCTCACCTTGCAACGTCCCTGGCCATACGATTTCCCATCGCTCCCCAGGAAGCGTTCATGGCTGCGGTGAGGCAAGTCGAGCTACTTAACCTGATATTTTACCGAAAAACGCAGGGGATCACTGCTCCTCCGGCAGGCTCCTCGCGCTCCCTACCCAGATTTTGAGGCCTGGAGGTCATAAACTCCAGCCCGTAACCGCAAATGACCCATTCGGACCACCCTCCCGTCCCGCTTTCCGGGACCAGGCAACCAAAATTACCCCATCCGCGCCAACTTCGCTTATCCTGTTAAGAATTCCTTCTGGCTGCGGCGAGCCACACACAACCTTATGAATCCAGTCGCTTTGGCGGTTGACGATCTTCGGGAGCAGTATCTGCAGGAGATGGCGCTCGTGCGCCAGACCTGCGAACGCACCGGCGACGGCACCGCCGCCATTCGACGCCGTTCCGCTGTCGTGGACCGGATTCTGATCGAGATGTGGCGCCGCGTCTTCGCCTCCCCGCCGGCAAAGAACGTCACCCTGCTGGCCCTGGGCGGCTACGGACGCAAGGATCTCTTCCCCTACTCCGACATCGATGTCCTCTTCGTCTTTGCCGACGACAAGACCGAGACGTCCTCCAGGGATGCGGTGCAGGCCATCATCCAGGGCATGTGGGACATTGGCCTGCGCGCCAGCCCCAGCTCACGCACCCTCAAGGAAGCCGGCCGCTTCGACCCTGTCAACCTCGAATTCACCCTGGCCACTCTCGACCGCCGCTTCCTGGCCGGCAATTTCCCGCTCTACCAGCAGCTCCACCAGACCGTCCTGCCCGACCTGTTCCTGAGCGAGTGGAACACCATCACCCAGAAGCTGGGCGAAGTGGCCCGCGTCCGCCACGCCAGGTTCGGAAACACCATCTTTCATCTGGAGCCCAACCTCAAGGACTGTCCCGGCGGACTGCGCGACTACAACCTTGCCGTCTGGTTCGCCCTCCTCTTCCAGCTCAAGGAGACCAAAGAGTGGCCCCGCCACCGCGGCAGCGTCTTCCAGAGCGCCCGCGGAGACGCCGAGGCCGCCTTCGACTTCCTCGCCGCCACCCGATGTTTTCTTCACTTCCGCCACGGCCGCGACGACAATACCCTCGACTGGCAATCCCAGGACGAAGCCGCCGCCAACTCCATCGGCCTGGAGACCCGCGGCACCGCCGATCCCGCCTACTGGATGCGCACTTATTATCGCCATGCCCGCGTCATCTATCGCCGCGCCGCTCTTTTGATGGAACATCTGCCCGCCCCGGTCAGCTTCTACCGCCAGTTCCGCCGCCGCCGCTCACCCATCGCCGGCACTGACTTCCTCCTCGACCAGGGACGCATCGACATCGCTCCCGGAGCGCAGTTCAACGACACCGGCGCCATCCTGCGCATCTTCTCCCTGATGGCCACCCACGGCTACACACTTTCGCAAGCCGCCGAAGATCGCATCACCGACGCCCTGCCCGCCCTCGCCATCCACATCCCCGAAGGCCCTTACCTCTGGAACGCCCTGCGCGAGATCCTGCTTGGTCCCCACGCCGCCCAGGCCCTCCGAACTATGCACGCCCTCGGCATCCTGGAGATGCTGATCCCCGAGTTTCACGGCATCGACGCCCTGGTGATCCGCGACAGTTACCACCGCTACACCGTCGACGAGCACACCTTCCTCACCATCGACAATGTCCACGGCCTTCGCCAGCCCGCCCACGACTACGAACAGCGCCTAGCCCAACTGCTCCCCGAGATCGACCGTCTCGACCTCTTTCTTCTCGCCCTCCTGCTCCACGACACCGGCAAGGCCCGCCGCACAGCAGACCACGTCGCCCCCAGCATCGAGCTGGCCGACGCCTTTCTCGCCCGCCTGGAATTCGACGCCGAAGAACGCGAGACCGTCCTCCAGCTCATTCGCCTTCACCTGGAGATGGGCAGCGCCCTGCGCCGCGACATCTTCGACCCGGAAAACGTGCGCGGCTTCGCCGAGAAAATCGGCAGCCCCACGCTGCTCAAGATGCTCACCCTGCTGACCTTCGCCGACATCAGGGCCGTCAACCCCGATGCGCTCACGCCCTGGAAGGCGGAGAACCTCTGGCAGCTCTACATCTCCACCGCTAACTGCATGGACCGCTCGGTCGACGAGGTACGCTATCACGCCACCCTCGACCCCACGCTGCTCAACCGCATCCGCTCGATGGTTCCCGCCGGACAGTACGGCGCGCTCCAGCAGTTCCTCGAAGGCCTGCCGCAGCGCTACCTGCAAACCCGCCTCCCCGAGCAAGTTCGCGACCACTTCCTGTTAGCCGCCAACCTCGGCGACGACCCCGTCCAGCTCGACCTCCGCCCTCATCGCCAGCTCTTCGACCTCACCGTCATCACCCGCGACCGCACCCGCCTCTTTGCCGATGTGGCCGGCGCCCTCTCTGCCTGGGGGATGAACATCATCAAGGCTGGCGCCTTTTCCAATGACGCCGGCGTGGTCGTCGACAGCTTCCAGTTCAGCGACGTCTTCCGCACCATCGAGCTGAACCCCAGCGAGCGCGAGCGCTTCCTCGCCTATCTCCACGATGTCGTCGCGCGGAAGGTTCCGGTCGAACCAATGCTCGAAGCCCGCCGCCACATGAACCACCCCGCCAACCTTAAAGTTGAGGTAGCGACGCGCCTTCAGTTCGACAACGAATCCTCGACGCACTCCACGATTTTGCAGGTTGTGGCCCAGGACCTGCCCGGCCTGCTCCGCCAGATCGCCCTCACCCTCAGCACCCACCAGTGCGACATCAAGGTGGCCCTGATCGACACCGAGGGCGAAACTGCCATCGACGGCTTCTACCTCACCAGCCAGGGCGCCAAACTAACCGAAGCCGCCCAGCAAACCCTCGCCAAAGACCTCACCGCCGCCATCGCCTCCATGCGCAGCCCCGCCGGCGCGTAGCTTTGAAAGGGCGCGGTTTTAACCGCGCCATCATCCCATACCTAAGTTTTTTGAAATCAACCCACGCGGCGAAGCCGCATTTACGCCTGTACAATTCCTAACCTGTCAAGCGTCCATTTCAAATCCCCCGATTGAGGAAGCGAATGATCCTCTCTTTTATGCGTACGGAGTTCTTGATTTCACATTCCCAGATAGTAAGGACCTTCCACCCTGCCGCATTTAATGCTCGACGATTTCTTTTGTCGCGTTCTATGGTGCCTTTTCTTTTCATTGTCCAGAATTTACGTCTAGTTGCAGGAATAACACGGCCATAAGGACAAGCATGACTATGCCAGAAACAGCCATTGACGAAGATCACCTTGTGGTGCTTAGGTAGAACGATATCAGGTTTTCCTGCTAGATCGTTACGATGAAGGCGAAAACGGTATCCAAGCGAATGAATTAATGAACGAACTCGCATCTCTGGCTTGGTATTCTTTCCTCGAATCGCCGCCATGTTGCGATGTCGCTGCTCCGGGGTGTGGACATCAGTCATTCAATCCCTGCGCGCTTCTGTCTCTCGCGAACAATACTATTGAAGGAAGCAACGTCCAAGAGCCATTTTCGTTGTGAAGGGCTATAGGTTTCGTGCAATCCTCTCGGCAAAACCAACTGGAGTTTTTCATCCCGCATTTGATCCGTTTGATGCTGGCTGATTGACGTTTCAAGCGTTAATAGATGCTTATGCTCGATTCTCCTTGCCTCGACGAGAACCTGCCTCCAACGATCCTTGCATGTGCTCTTAACGCCGAGCATTGTCAGTAGGATTGGATTAAACTTTGGTTGACTGTATTCCTTACTCCCAGGAAATAGAAAATCCGGTTTTGATCTTCCTTCGC
>JBAVYF010000694.1:0-12024 GCA_049698655.1 Occallatibacter sp.
CGTTTGCTGCCCCCTACGAGTCTTTGTTAGGAGCGTCGGCGCACTTTCTCCAACACAGCCCAATGTCCGAATAGCCGGTGATACAGGAGTAATGAGCTAGGGCAGGCTGGTAAAGCATGCACGCTACTACTGGCTGTTGTTGGCAGAGAGCCATCTGACGCGGCGCCTGTTCGCAAGCATGTTGCGGCGGATTCTGGCTTTGCCGCTGCCGGCCGGGTAGGCGCGGCAGGAAGGCAAAACCAATCTGGACGACGGAGGGGAGTTGAGGGAGGGGTGTCTGAGAAATCGCTTCGAAATGGGGAAAATCACGGCTTTTCGGTTCCGGCAAAGGCAATGTAGAGCACGACCGGGTCTTTGGCCTTGGAACCGATGCAAAAAAGATTGCGAGCGGAGGCAAATGGGGGTATATTAGTGCGCATCCGAAGGACAAAACGGAAATTCCGGGCAATAACAGATTGTTGGGGACGAGAACAAAGGACTACTAATTCAAGTCCGGTGGGAGGTGCAACATGGCAGTTCGACTTGCCGAAGAATGGTTCGCCATATGCGGAGGTTGCGAGGTAACTATCCTCGACATCGGTGAACCCCTCATCGACGTACTCAAACAAGTAGAAATCGTGCACATGCCAGTACTGATGGACCACAAGCTCCTGGGTCAGACCGGTGAAGGCACCGAGTTTGATATCCCGGAAGCGGATGTCGGGCTAATATCGGGAGGAATCCGCAGCGAAGAACACAAGAAACTGGCGTTTGAGATGCGGAAAAAGTGCAAGATCCTGATCTCTTTAGGTTCTTGCTCCTGCTTCGGCGGTGTTCCGGCGCTGGCGAATCAGTACAGCCGGGAAGAGTTGTTGGAGAAGGTCTACCGCGACAGCGTGAGCACCGAGGCAAACGGCTTGCCCCACGAGCAGATTCCCGAGCTCACCGACCGGGTCTACGCGCTCCACGAAGTCGTGAAGGTGGATGCCACTCTGCCTGGATGTCCAACCACGCCAGAGATGGTGGCCGGAGCGCTGGTCGCTCTGATTGAAGGCAAGCCCTTGCCGGCGCTGGCGTCGAAGAGCGTTTGCGACCAGTGTCCCACCAAGCGTGAAAAGAAGGCGGTCTCCACCCTCAAGGGCCACCTGGATCCGCCGGAATTCAAGATTGGGGCGCCGCTGAGCGAAATGCGCTGCCTGATGGAGCAGGGCATCCTGTGCCTTGGACCAGCCACGCGCGCCGGCTGCGGTGGCAGCGACGGCAACCCGCGCTGCATCCGCGCCTACATGCCATGCGAGGGTTGCTTTGGCCCGCTGTCGGACAAAGCCAATCCCATGGTGGACATGATGGGGGCGCTTTCTTCCATCGGACTCGATCCCAAGCAGATTCCGGATCGGGCCGCAACCTTCAACCGTTTTGCTGGCGCTGGCCGTCTACGGCCGATGCCCCGGAGATGATCCATGGCAAAGACACTGGTCATTCAACCTGTCACCCGTATCGAGGGCCACGCCAAGGTGACAATTCAGCTCAACGATGCCGGCAACGTGGACACCGCCCGGGTCAACGTCATTGAGCTGCGCGGCTTCGAGAAGTTCTGCATCGGACGCCCGCTGGAAGACCTCCCACGCATCACGCCCCGCATTTGCGGTGTGTGTCCGTGGTCGCATCACCTGGCCTCGGCCAAGGCTTGCGACGCGGTCTTTGGAGTCGAGCCGCCCCCGGCGGGAAAGAAGTTGCGCGAACTCTGCAACAGCATCGCCTACATGGAAGAGCACATCTTGCACTTCTATTTCCTGGCGGGAGCTGATTTCCTACTCGGTCCCGATGCTGACTATTCCATCCGCAATGTCATCGGCGTGCTGCAGGCAGCGCCCGACATTGCCAGAAAAGTGGTAAAGGTGCGCCACATGTGCGCCCATATGCTGGAAATCCTGGCGGGCAAGGCGATCCATCCCCAGGCCGCCGTCCCCGGTGGATTCAGCAAGCCGCTGCTTGCCACCGATCGCGACCAACTGCGCAAGATGGCCGATGAGGCGCTGGAACTCGCCAAGTTCTCCATTGCTTTTGCGAAGGAGAACATCTTCCCCAAGTACCTCGACGTGGTGAAGTCGCTGGGAGTGATCACTACCGGCTTCCTCGGCACCGTCAAGGAGAACGGCGCACTCAACCTTTACGACGGAAAGCTTCGCCTGATGGCCTCCAATGGCTCCTACCAGGATTTTCCGTACGATCGCTATACCGAGTTCCTCTCCGAACACATCGAATCGTGGAGTTACCTGAAGTTCCCCTACGCTAAGCAGTGGGGCGAGGGTTTCTCCATGGATATCGACAACCCCAAGGGCGTGTATCGTGCCAACACGCTGGCGCGCATCAACGTCTGCGAGTTTATCGACACACCCTTGGCGCAAGCCGAACTGGAGGAGTTTCGCGCCAAGTTCGGGCGGCCCGCACAGCTCACCCTGCTTTATCACTGGGCGCGGCTGATCGAACTGCTCTACAACGCCGAAAACACCATCCGCTTGCTGGACGATCCCGAAATCACCAGCACCGAAACCCGGGTGAAGGTTACGCCGCGGGCAGCGCGAGGCGTAGGCTGCACCGAGGCGCCGCGCGGCACGCTCATCCACGACTACACCACCGATGCCAACGGCCTGATCACCAACGTGAACATGATTGTAGGCACCACGCACAACAACGCTCCCATCAATATGTCGGTCACACAGGCCGCCAAGAGTTTGATCCATGACGGCAAGTACGACCAGGGAGTGCTCAACAAGGTGGAAATGGCCATCCGCGCATACGATCCATGCTTGTCCTGCGCCACCCACCGCCTGGACGGGAAGCTGGCAGTCAAGCTGGATATTTTCGGCGCGGACGGCAATTTGCTCGGTTCGCTTGCCAACTGAAGGTCCGCGGGCGGGAGGAAACATGCGGGAGGTCAATGGATTCGACACATTCGAAGAATCCGACCTCCCCGACTTCTGTCGCAAGCCGACCGTGGTGCTCGGCGTAGGGAATATTCTGTTTGGAGATGACGGCTTCGGATGCGCGGTGGTCGACTATCTCGAGGCACACTATCCAGTACCCGAAGCTGTCTGCTTGCTCGACGCCGGAACAAGCGTGCGCAAGCTGTTATTCACTCTCTGCCTGAGCACGGCGCGTCCCGAGCGCTTGCTCATCCTCGACGCGATCGATGCGGGACGCAGTCCCGGCGAGATCTTCGAGGTTGATCCTGCCGAAATTCCCCCGGTCAAACTCGACGATTTCTCCCTGCACCAGTTGCCCACCTCCAACCTGCTGCGCGAGTTGCAAAAGACCTGCGGGGTCGAGGTGCGTGTGCTGGCCTGCCAGACGGGGCCACTGCCGGAAGAGATCTCCCCGGGCTTGTCTAAAGCAGTCGCCCACGCCGTGCCGCAAGCGGCGGAGTGGGTGGTTTGCGAATATTTTCCCCGCGCCACAGCGTCGCTGGTGAGCAACGTTTTCGCAGCATCGAGTGGACAGGCGGGAGGCATCTTATGAGCCCGGATCTCACAATGATCAGCGGTGGAAAGAAGTTCATGTGGGATGGGCAGCTCTACGACAACAGAGAAGAGGCAGCACGCGTAGGGGAGACCTATCAGAACGAAAACTTTCAGATCCAGATAGTGGAAGAAGGCGGGAAGTTCCTGGTGTACACCAGGAGGACCGTCAAGGAATGGGCAGCTACCACGCAGTAGCGGGCAGGCACTCTCGGTAGAGGGATCAAATGGCAGTAGATACATTGCCGGTTCAGAGCGATCCAACCCTGCTGGCCGACATTCGGCGGTATGGAAAATTCGACCCCACTGGCTGCTATCAGTGCGGAAGCTGTACCCTCTCTTGCGATCTGGTCGCGGGTTCTGTGACCTTTCCCCGCAGGAGCATTCGTTACGCCTTGCTGGGACTGCGGCAACCGCTCCTCGAAAGCCTGGACCCGTGGGTTTGCCATGACTGCGGCGAATGTTCTCTTGTCTGCCCGCGTCAATCGGAGCCCAGGATCTCCATGCTCACGCTGCGGCGCTTTCTCGCCGCGCAGTACGAATGGACGGGCATGGCCTCCAGGCTGCTCCGCTCCAGGGCGTGGCACCTCGGTTCCTTGTTCGCTGTGGCGCTCGTCGTTCTGTTTCTGATCGTTGCTTACCACCTATGGTACGTGGGGATGGCGGCTAAGGACTTCGCCACTACGCCGTTCGGATTGGAACATATGTTCCCAATCATCACCTACTACACACTGGCGGTGATCCTGTTCCCCTTGCTGCTCTTGTTCTCGCGTGTCTTCCGCATCTGGCGCCTCACCATGCGTGGCCAGCAACAACCACCCATACCGTTCTCCGCCTATGTCGTCGAGGCGTGGACCTACCTGCAACAGTCGGTGACTCACTCGATGATGAGGAAGTGCCCGCAACAAGGCCGGTGGCTGAGTCATTGGGTTCTCGCCCTGGGCACGGTCATCATGTTGGCCGTCAAGGTCTTCGCTTTGCGCTGGTTTCAAACCGACAACCTCTACCCCTTGTACAATCCCCAGCGGTGGCTCGGCTATCTCGCGACGGGCCTCATCCTCTATGGCCTCGGAAACATCTTTGTAGGTCGTATGCGGGCACAGAAGGAGATCTATAAAGAGACCTCGTTTCAGGATCTCATCTTTCTCATCCTGCTCGTGTTGACCGTGCTCAGCGGTCTGGCGGCTCACTTTTTCCGCTATGCCGGCTTTGAACTCACCTGTCACTACGCATACGCCCTGCACATCATCTTCGCAACGCCCATGTTGCTCGTGGAGATGGCGTTTGGAAAGTGGGCACACATGGTCTATCGGCCGCTAGCCCTCTATTTCCTGGCGGTCAGGGAGAGAGCCGCGCGGCAGACGCCCGCGACGGAGGTTGTTCCCCATGCGGTCTAACGAATCCCAAACCTCACCTGTGGGTGCTGCCCTAGTTGTGGGAGGCGGTATTGGCGGCATGCAGGCGGCCCTCGATCTCGCCAACGGCGGCATCAAGGTATATTTGGCCGAGCGCGGCCCTGCCATTGGCGGGGTCATGGCGCAGCTCGACAAAACTTTTCCCACCAACGATTGCGCGATGTGCACCATGGCGCCGCGCCTGGTCGAGATCGGCCGGCACAAGGACATCGAGATCCTCACCTTGACCGAGGTGGAACGCGTCGATGGGCAGGCGGGGAATTTCACGGTCAAGATCAACAAGCAACCCCATTTCGTGAATGCCGCGAAGTGCACAGGTTGCGGCGCCTGTACGACTGAATGTCCCGTCACCTTGCCCTCCGAGTTCGATTTGGGGCTGGGAGAGCGGAAGGCGATTTACCGGCCATTCCCTCAAGCCGTCCCAAACATCTTTACGATTTCGCGCCGCGGCGCTTCTCGCTCCGAGGCCGCATGCCCCATCCATCAAAGCGCAAAAGGCTACGCACAAGGCTACGTGACCATGATTGCTCGAGGACTCTTCGACAAGGCGCTCCAGCTCATTGTGCGAGAAAACCCGATTCCCTCGATCTGCGGGCGCATCTGCACGCACCCCTGCACCACCGCCTGCGCGGGCGCCAACGTGGACGATCCCGTGAACATGCCGGCGTTGAAGCGCTTCGTTACCGACCATTGCGGCGATTACAAGTTGCCGCAACCCACCGCGCCCGAACGCACTGAGAAGATTGCCATCGTGGGATCGGGTCCGGCCGGCCTTCTCTGTGCCTACGAACTTCGGCAGAAGGGCTACGGCACGACGATCTTCGAGGCCATGCCGGTGGCGGGTGGGATGCTCGCGGCCGGCATTCCATCTTTTCGCTTACCCCGGCCCTTATTGAACGCCGAGTTAGACAGGCTACGCGCGATCGGGATCGAGATCCTGCTGGACACGCCGGTTGGCCGCAGCATCGCGTTCGAAGAGTTACGCAGGAGCTACGCCGCGGTCTTCATCGCCATCGGCGCTCACGTGGAACGCAAGCTCGGAGTTCCGGGGGAACAACTGCCCGGCGTTACCGGTGGCGTGGAGTTCCTGCAGCGAGCGAATCTCGAAAAGCTGGTTGCACCAGGCAAGAAGGTGCTGGTGATTGGCGGAGGCAATACTGCGCTCGACGCTGCACGCACTGCTCTTCGGTGTGGAGCTGACAAGGTAACGATTGTATACCGGCGAACGCGAGCAGAAATGCCGGCGGACCAGCGTGAGATCGCCGATGCCGAACGCGAAGGCGTCGAGCTGATGTTCCTCGCCTCACCCAAGTTGTTTCAGCCGGGCCCCGGCGGGCGCGTAGCCGGCCTGGAGTGTCTGAAGATGAAGCTCGGCCCGCCCGATGCCGGCGGCCGGGCAACTCCGGAGCCGATTCCAGGCTCGGAGTTCATCATTCCCTGCAACGCGGCCGTGGTCACGATAGGTCAAGTCCCCGATGTCAACGGCCTGGGTGAGCGGTTGGGCCTGGCTACCACGGAATCGGGAACGCTTCGTGCCGATCCGCTGACGCTGGAGACGGAAATCCCGGGTGTTTTCGCGGGCGGTGAATGTGTGACCGGTCCCGACGTGGTCGTGATGGCCATGCACGCAGGCAAGAAGGCCGCCAACTCTATCGATCGCTGGCTCAATGGCCAGGATCTCCGCGCCGGCCGTGAACTGGAAGGGGCCTATCCCACTTCATACACCGTGGACACGGCTGGCGTGCTGATGCAGCGCCAGATCCCCGAACAAGCCCTCGACCCCGCGACTCGGGGTCCCCAAGGACAGGTCCTCGTCCGTGGGGTGGGGGCTCGTGGAGAAACTTTTCCTGAGGTCCACGCCGGCTACACGCCAGAAGAAGCAGTCGCCGAGGCCCAGCGCTGCCTCGACGGCGGCATCTGCACCGATTGCCGCCGGTGCGCCACGGCCTGCCAGGCCAATGCGATCGACTACAACCAGAAAGCGGAGACTCAGGAGTTGAAGGTCGGCGCCATCGTCCTTGCCCCCGGTTACGAGACCTTCGACGCGCGGTTAAAGAAGGACCTGGGTTACGGTCGCTTCCCGAATGTGCTCACGGCTCCCGAGTTCGAGCGGATTCTGTCCGCCTCCGGTCCCTACTCCGGCCATGTGCGCCGGCCCTTCGACCAACAGGAGCCGAAGCGCATTGCCTTCCTGCAGTGCGTTGGTTCGCGAGATTTCGAGCGCGACTACTGTTCGTCCGTCTGTTGTATGTATGCCACCAAAGAAGCCATCATCGCCAAAGAGCATCTCGGCGAGGGTCTGCAATGCGATGTCTTCTTCATGGACCTGCGCGCCTTCGGCAAGGGTTTCGAGCAGTATTACCGCAGAGCGCAAGACCTCGGTGTGCGCTATATCCGTTCTCGCGTGCCGAAGATCGACGAAGTCCCTGGCACGCGCAACCTGATCGTCAGCTATCTGGGCGAGAACGACAGAAGGCTCTCCCAGGAATACGAATTGGTCATCCTATCGGTGGGCATGCAGCCACCCAAAGATGTCAAGGTGCTGGCCGAACGATTCGGCGTGGCGCTGAACGAATTCAACTTTTGCGCAACCTCCGCATTCAAGCCGGCGGAATCGTCTCGGGAAGGAATTTACGTCGCCGGCCCGTTTGCCGAGCCGAAAGATATCCCGGAAACTGTCATGCAGGCCTCGGCGGCGGCAACCCAGGTGCTCTCACTCTTGCGAGAAGCCCGTGGCACGTTGATCACGCCCAAAGTTTACCCGCCCGAAAGAGATGTGAAGGGAGAAGACCCGCGCATCGGCGTCTTTGTCTGCCATTGCGGGACCAATATCGCCGGCGTCGTCAACGTCCCCAGCGTCGTGGAATATGCCAAGACTCTGCCTAGCGTCGTGTACGTGGAAGACAATCTTTATGCCTGTTCCAACGATACCCAGGATCGGATCAAGGAGAAGATCGCCGAACACCATCTGAATCGGGTGGTGGTGGCCTCGTGCACCCCGCGAACCCATGAGCCCCTGTTCCGCAACACGATGGCAGAGGCCGGACTCAATCCCTACCTGTTTGAAATGGCCAACATCCGCGACCAGTGCTCCTGGGTGCACATGCGCGAGCCGGAGAAGGCAACTCAGAAATCCAAGGACCTGGTCAGGATGGCCCTGGCCAAGTCCCGGCTGTTGCAGCCGCTGCACCGGCAGACGGTCAGGGTTGAAAAGTCCGCCTTGGTCATCGGCGGAGGACTGTCGGGTATGACCGCCGCCTTGGCTATGGTACGTCAAGGATTTGATACCTATCTGGTGGAAAAGGAAAATGAGCTTGGCGGAAATCTAAAGCACATCCACTACTTACTCAACGGAGATAGACCACAGGACGAGTTAGCGCGCCTCTGCAGCGAGATCGAACAGAACAGCAGAATCCATCTATTTATGGGCGCGGCCATCGAAAAGATCGAAGGCACAATCGGCAACTTTAAGACAACGATCTCGGCCTATGGCAAGACCACCGAAGTCACGCATGGGGTAGTAATCGTGGCCACGGGCGCGAAGCAGTACCAGCCCAAAGAGTACCTCTATGGACAGGACGACAGCGTCATCACGCAGCGCGAACTCGAAGCACGCCTCGCTTCCGGGGAAGGCTTCCTGGCGCGGGATGGCAATCGGCCCACAAAGACCGTTGTCATGATCCAGTGCGTAGGTTCACGCGACGCCGACCACCCCTACTGTTCCCGGGTATGCTGCGCTGGCGCCATTAAGAATGCCTTGAAGATTAAGTCTCTCTCCCCCGAGACTCACGTGTATGTCCTCTACCGCGACATCCGTACATACGGCTTCAAGGAGAGCTACTACACCAAGGCTCGCCAGCAAGGTGTCGTGTTTGTCCGTTACGACGAGCAACGCATGCCCGAGGTGTCACGAAATGGCGAAGAACTTCAGGTCACCGTCTATGACCAGACACTTGGGATGCAGCTTAGGATCTCCGCCAGCCTGGTGGTTCTCTCCGCGGGCATTCATCCGCATGAAGACAACCGGACTATCGCGCAGTTCCTCAAGGTCCCGCTCAATAGCGAGGGATTCTTCCTCGAAGCCCATATGAAACTCCGCCCCGTAGACTTCATGACGGACGGCATCTTCTTGTGCGGGCTTGCCCATGCTCCGAAGAACATCGACGAATCCATCCTGCAGGCCCAGGCAGCATCCGCGCGAGCAGCATCCGTCCTCGTCCAGGATAGCCTCGAACTGGGGGCGAATATCTCGCAAGTGGTGGACGAGAGTTGCGACGGTTGCGCCTACTGCGTGGACACCTGCCCCTACAAAGCGATCACCCTGCTCGAATACAGGTGGCAGGGGTCGATCAAGAAAGTCGTCGAAACCAATGAATCCACCTGCAAGGGTTGTGGCTGCTGCCAGGCTACGTGTCCGAAGAAAGGCGTATTCATCCGTGGATTTACCCTCGATCAGATCGAGGCCCAGATCCATGCTGCTTTGGGAGTAGAGTAATGGACGACAACTTTCAGCCCTTGATCATCGCGCTGTGTTGCAACTGGTGCTCCTATGCCGGCGCAGACTTGGCCGGCGTCTCCCGCACCCAATACCCGCCCAGCATCCGCATCGTCCGCGTCATGTGCTCGGGAATGGTGCATCCCAACTTGGTGATTGATGCCTTCACCAAGGGGGCGGACGGTGTCCTTATCTGCGGCTGCCATCCGGGAGATTGTCACTATCAAGAGGGCAATCTCAAAACCGAAAAACGTGCGGAAGCCATCAAGCTGATGCTCGCGGATTTCGGTATCGAGGAAGAGCGCTTTCGCCTCGAGTGGGTTTCGGCGGCCGAAGGGCCGAGGTTTGCGCAGGTAGTCCGGGAGTTCACGGAGCAAGTGCAGAAGCTGGGTGTCAGCCCTTACAGATCGTAAAGTGATCAGCATCGAAAGTTGTCGAAGGGAAAAGTGTGCCTGCGTGCGCGCACTATGTGTTTTGCCGTGATTTCAAGCTTGTCTGCTGAGAGCCGAGGGGAAGTTGTACGCGCCGGAGCAAAAATAGACCTTTATTGCGGTTTCGGTAGGTTGGCGATTCCGGCAGCCTTGTCCTCAGCATTTTGCAGTTCTCTCAGATGCTCCCAACGCTTGTACTGATCGGGATCTTCGGGATTGGGACGCTCATATCCCTGCAACCAGAAACGATACCAATCAAGATTTCTCTGCAGCGTTGCGAGACGCGCTCTCGGATGGTCCAACTGATGATCCTCGTCTGGGTAGTAATACATCTCAACAGGCTTACCGAGGCGCGTTAATCCCTTAGAGATCTCGTAGTACACTGCCAACGAGATGGGCAGTGAATAAGATATATCGTCATGCACGTTGTATCCCATCTCTTCCATAAGTAGAGGTGTATGCACTTTGTCTAGATTGAAGGAAATCGAATACTTTTCCCAGTTCTCCAAGGATTCTCCATACGGCGGCCCTCCATACATCCTTTCGGCATCCTTGGTAGCCCAAGGCAACAGCCAGTAGTCGCTCAAGCTATATTGCACGTTGTCTGTCGCAGTCGCAGCAGCATAATGAACATTCGAATGGACCAGGTCAAACTCTACCTCCCAACCCGTCCGGCTGAAGCCGATGATGCCTACCCTGGCGGGGTCAATCATCCCCTGCTTATTCAAACTCTCAACTGCACTATCCCAGATATCCATCGCTTGCACAGCTTCGCTAATGCCTCCAGGGTAGCCGGCTGGCCGCTTGCTGATCTCCTCCTGGTAATTCCAACTATCGCTAAACGACCTTGCTAGATAGATAATTCCGGATATAGCAATTGGCTGGGGCGCAAAGGACGGATCGTGGTTGGCCCCGGAGTCGCAGGTGAACCAGCCCGAGTCCCCTTTCGTCTGGATCACGAGAGGATAACGCTTTCCTGCTACATAGTCTGGTGGAAGGAATAACAGTCCTGTGATATTAAGCCCCTCTGAGGTTGTCCAATGAGTTCTTTGCACAGATGCAAACCGTACATGAGCTAACTGTGGATTCACATCGGTCAGGATCTGAATCGAGTCCTCTCCGGGGCCATATTCAAAAAGGTCTTCCGGCTGAGTGACGGTTTCGTGGACGCCAAAGATGTCCGTTCCATTGGAGACGACATTTTGGAACCAATCGTTATCATCTCTTGCTACAGCAATTCGCTTGACCTCTTTCCACTCGCCATCGGTCTCGCGGAGGTTCACAACGGTTGTGTCCGCGATTTGCAAAACAATATCCCTTTCTGATCGAACAACCAGCGGACCAGTGTTGTAGGACGAAGGAGGAACATGTCGGAATACTTCGCTGATCGCCCTAGACGCGGTATCTACTCGGAAGAGGTTTACATCCCTGGATGACGTCTGATGGTCGCGTATGTCTCTGGATTCCCATTCGCTACCAACGGGAGAATGTGCGTTAAGGAAATAAAACCTCCCGTCCGCTGACCACCGGGGTCTGCAATATGCGTTAACGGTTTGGAATGCAAGAGCGCTGCTTCCTGTTTTGACGTCATACAGAATCATAGTCTCCATTAGGGGAAGTGAAGCCGCAACCTCTTTGATCCACGGATTCTCCTTCCATCTCTCTGGAATGCCATCCGCTATATATGTCAGAAATAGCTTATTGCCATCAGGAGATATGCTCAGGTTGCGCGCATACTGAAGATGCGTCGTCAATTTATGTGTAAAAGGGTTCTCCACTGTAATCAGTTGCGGCGCAGACCACGCAATACCGCGACGTCGTGTTATATAGACGGATTTACTTTCAAAGCCACCTGTAACAGATTCGAGGTAGGTCACGCGATACCCCGCGGCGACTTGCTCTGGCGTTACCGATGGGATCATGTGATCTTGATCGGCCTTGTCAAATATGCAGTAGGCGACCGTATTCCCCAGAGAATCAATACTGAAGGAGCCAATCTTAGCACCGATATCAATAGACGATTCCTCGGTTCCAGTCGATACGTCAATAATCTTGATGCGGCTCCTGTTTAACCGGGACGTTGCGAAGGCTATCCTTCTGTCTCCATCGAGCCACTGAACATCGGAAATGTCCACCTCTGAGGCGATTAGCCGACCGGCTAATCGCCTCAGATCATCAGCATCTCG
>JBAVYF010000695.1:0-2461 GCA_049698655.1 Occallatibacter sp.
CCCACAACCACGGGTCCGGACTGCGGAGCGAGCATGAAGCTCACCTTTGCCGGTTGCGGGGCTGGGGAGAGCGGGGTAGCTGGGACGTTATTTCCAGTGGTCTCAGCGGCCTGTCTTAACTGGGCCAGCGCCGCGGGGGCTGCCGCCATGGCGCTTTGGCCGGGAACCGTGCCCACGCTGGGCTGCGCGTTGGCCGGCGGGCGTGGCGGGGGAGCCGGGCTTGAGGCCGGATTCGGGGCCGGATTCAGGTTGGAGTCCCCGGCCGGAGCGTGGCGCAACTCGATGGAAGTGCCGGCGCCGGTATCGACGGTGCGCAGATTCACCTGCTCCAGTGATTGCGAGCGGACGACGTGCGGCACCACCAGGAAAACCAGCTCGTCGTCGGAGATGGTGTGATCTTTGGAGCCGAAGATGTACTTGAGAATGGGAATCGAACTCAGGCCGGGGATGCCGGTCGAGCTGGTCGTGTCCTGGTTGTCCTGAATGCCGCCCAGGATGCTGGCCTCGCCCTCGCGCAGGCGGATCACCTGGTCAACAACGCGCTGCGAGATGATGGGTTCGGTGACGCCGCTGATGGTCACCGAACCGCTCTGCGAGGTGACCTCAATCTTGATTTTGAGCGTCACGTCGCGGTCGAAGTGGACGGTAGGGGTCATTTCGATGTTCACGCCTACGTCGGTGTATGTGAACTGCGTATTGACCAGCGAGCTGACCACTGCGGTGGCCGCGCCCGTCTGGTAAGAGCCGGTGGCGATGGGGATCTTGGACCCGATCTTCATGGTCGCCTTCTGCGAATCGGTGGCCCGGATGCGGGGATTCTGCAGAATCTTGGTATTGGTGTCGGTGAGTAGCAGATTGGCCGTGGCCGAACCAACCGTCACCGCGAAATTTGATGCCTTCAGGTGAGCCAGGTTGTAGAGAGTTACGCAGGCCGCGGAATTGCCACTGGCGCACGTGCCTGTACCTGAGCTCGAGCTGGACGATGAACTGGAGCTGCTGGTGGGCGGCTGCAGCGCAACCCCGATGCTGGAAGGCCATGCGATGCCTAGGGTTTTCTCCCAGTTTTTACTTACCTCGAGGACGGCGATGTCCACCACCACCTCGGGGCGCGCCTTGTCCAGGTCGTTGATCAGTTTTTCCGCAAGCAGAAGCTCGTCGGGCGTGCCCCGGATCACGATGGCATTCTGGCTGGCCACGGCGAAGACCTTGGTGTTGGTCAGCAAATTGCGAATGGCGGTCTGCACGTCGGTCAGGTCGTTCTGCTGCCAGGCGTTGGACAGATAGAAGGTCTGGACCGCCTGCTCATCGAGCTCGTGGTGCCTGGCGGTCGTGTTGGCGGCCACAAAAATCGTGTTCTCGGTGACCGGCCGCCAGAAGGTGTTGGAGATGGTTCCCACAATGCGCAGCGCGTCGAGCAGCGAGACGTTGTTCAGGTCCACCTGAATGCGCTTGGAGGTGTATTCCGGATCGAAGAGAACATTGATTCCGGCTGCTTTGCCGATCGCCTGGTAGACGACCTTGGCGTCTTCCTGAATGTGCAGGGTGAGCGGCTCGTTGGAGACGGGCCGGAGGGTGGCCGGCGCGCTCATGGAGTCGAGGTCCTCCTGCATGCCCTCAATCTGGGGAAGACTGGTCTCGTTGGTGGGCGCCACTTCGCCGTGCTTCTGCCGCACCCTGGCGATATCTTGTTGCGCGGCCTCATTGCTGGGGTCTATCTCGGCGGCGTGCAGAAACTCCGCCAGCGCCCCCTGCTCGTTGCCCGCGTCCATCAGCTTTTGACCCTTGGTCACATGCACAGCCGAAGCCGTAATCCGCACGCGATAGAGCGCGGCGCGGTAGCGCAGATCCTTGGCGTCCTTTTTGTATGCCTTCTGGTAGTTGTCTAAGGCGGCGTCGTAGTCCTCCTTCGCCTCTGCGGTTTGGCCGCGCTTGAAGAAGGCGTTGGCGGACTCGGCACGCAGTGAAACGCTGGACAGGCTGAAGACAGCCAGGACGGCAAAAAGCGCAATCCAGAAAGCGGCTCCGGAAAAAACGGACCTGGGGAAAACGGATCTGGAGGCAGCCTGTGCCTGAACGCGGCTTTTCATCGAACTCCCCGGCGTCTTCGCAGGCCCACAGTTCTCATCGGGCCCTTGCGGGCAGCCTTGGCCGCCCCAGACGCTCATCTTGACGCAATTCCTGTTGGCAAAAATTCCCATTCAATGATGCCTCATTTTAGCAAAGCCCGGCTTGAAACCGCGGAAACCCTTGCCAATGCTAGGATTGAGATTCGAGGATGCCTCCGGATGGCACGCCAAACCAGCCACGTGATTGTACAGCCGGCTACCCCCGGCCCGCAGAAGCCTACCCGGCCCCGCGACCCGGTGGCCAGCGGCGAGCGGGACGCTGCGCACAATCGCGTCGCCAGCCACAACTACTTTCTGTTGGAGAAGTTCGAGGCCGGCGTGGCCCTGCGCGGGAC
>JBAVYF010000696.1:0-7066 GCA_049698655.1 Occallatibacter sp.
CGCGCCACGCGTATCGCCCGCCTCTTTCTCGATCTGAAGGCCATATCCCCCGAGCGCATCTCGGCCGCCGGCTACTCTGAGTTCCACCCCGTGGCCAGCAACGACACGGCCGATGGCCGCGCGGAAAACCGCCGCGTCGATCTGGTCGTCCTGCCCCGCACCAGGATCAATCTCTCCACGCCTGAATATGTTCACTCCACGGGCGCATGGCGCAAGATCACCGACGACGATGCTAACAATCGGTAGAAACTGTTTCACAATCTGTTTTGAAAGGGCACGGCTTTAGCCGTGCCGCTACTGAGCGAGTAAAATCGCGGGCTTTAGCCCCTGAGGGAATCTCACGCAAAACACCAATCTGGTTATGAAACAGTTTCTAGTAATCGTCCGGGCAAATACATCTGAAGTAAGAATCGCGCGCAAGCTGCCGCGTTATATGTTGTCGGCTAGCAGCATCCGCAGGTCGCGTAGGTTGTGGCCGGTGGGACCGGTGACCACGGCATCGCCCAGAGCGGTGAACATCGGACAAGCGTCGAAGGCAGCCAGCGAGGACTTGAGGTGGAATCCAAAGACATGGGCGCGGGTTACGGTGGTGGGGTCGGCAACGGCCCCGGCCGACTGAGTATTCCCGTCGATGCCGTCGGAGCCGGCGCTGAGCACCGTCAGCCGTTCGCCTGCATACTGCTCCAGCTCCAGCGCGCACTCCATGACGAACTGCTGGTTGCGGCCTCCGGCGCCGGGAGTGCGGTCGAGGGTGACCGTCACCTCGCCGACGGAGATCAGGCAGAGGCGCGGATGGATGGCGCGCAGGGCGTGGAAGCGCTCCAGCAGGTAGCGGGCGGCGTCTGCGTAGTCCCAGTCGTCACAACTGTTGTCAACCACAACGTGGAAACCGGCCTTCTGCGCCAGGGCGCGTGCGTTCTCCGCCAGGTCGTGGCTGCTGAGCAGTAGCTCAAAGACCGAATCGCGGAAGGCTTCGTCTTCGCCGCTCATGGAGGCCGCCGCGGTGATGCGGCGCGCGGGCGAGGCGCCCAGCATGGAAAACTTTGGGAAAAAGGGCGGAAACCAGCCCTTGTTGCCGGGCGACTCGGGCAGGTCTTCGCGCTCGAAGAATTCACGCACAGCAAGCGGCAGCTTGGCCTTCAGATCGTACTTTGCCAGCAGATGGCGCACCTCGGCCACGGTCGAGTGGTCAGGCGAGGTGGGGCCGGATGAGAGCGCGTCGAGCGAGCGCAGCGGTACGTCGGGAACCAGCAGGCTGACCTTGGCGGACTCCGGCGCGGCGATGGCCAGCCGGCCACCCTTGACCGCGGAAAAGTGCTTGCGCAGAGTGTTGATCTCGCTGATCGGGGCGCCCGAGGCCAGCAGTAACTGATGGAAGACGATGGTGTCCTCAAGCGAAATCCGCGGATCCAGCGGCAGATCGAACATGGCCGAGCCGCCGCCGGAGATGAGAAAAAATATCAGCGTGTCCTTCTTGGCTCTCTTAAGCATGGCCAATGCGGCCCGGGCCGCGACGAACGACTCCTCGTTGGGCAGCGGGTGACCACCCTCAAAGTAGCGAAAGCGCCAGTTGCGGGAAGCGGGAAGCTGGTTGGAGCAGCAGATGCCGCGCAGGCCCTTGCGGCGCTTCATGCGGTCTAGAAGCACATCAAGCATGGGACCGGCTGCTTTGCCCAGCGCAACGATAAAAATCTTCTTGTAGCAGGCGAGATCGATAGAGGCCGGTCCGCTGCCGTCAGGAAGAAGCCGATGCAGCGTGTTGCCCACAAAGCGAATGCGGCGGTCGAAGGCCGAGGCTATGTTGCAAGCCTTGATGGCGCCGGTAAAGATTTCATTGGCCGTGGCATGCAGGGTATCGAGGGCGGAATCAGCGGCCGGGGTCATCTGAGTTGCTCCTTCAGCCAACCGGCGAGCGACGACTGCATGGGCCCGAGTTGACCGGTAAAGAAGTGATCGGCGCGGGGAAGGAGCACCAGCCGTTTGGGATCGGCGGCGACGGCGGTGAGCTGCACCAACTGCACGGCGGGGGCGAACTGGTCGCTGTCTCCGCTGAGGAACAGCTTGGGAATGGAGCAGCTGTGAAGGTTGAGATAGTGGTAGTGGTGGCCTTCATTCTGCAGGGGCAAACCCAGCAGAACCAGCGCGCGCACCGTCTCGTGACTCCGGGAAGACGAGCAACAGGCGCTAAGCGCCATGGCCGCCCCAAAGCTGAAGCCAACCACCACCAGTGGCCGGCGGTATTCGCTTTCCAGCCAGTCAAGTGCCGCGAGCACATCGCCGGTCTCTGCTTTGCCGTCGTGGCGCCCCTGGCTCAAGCCTGTGCCGCGAAAGTTGAAGCGCAGAACCGGCCAGCCCAGCCCCCACTCCGGATCGTTGAGGGCCTTCATGGCGTGGTAAACCACCTTGTTATGCATCGAGCCGTTGCCCTTGGGATGCGGATGGCAGACCAGAGCCGCAAAAGGGGCATCAGCCGCGCCCTCATTCACCAGCGCCTCCAGCCGGCCGACCGGACCGGCCAGGCTCACGCTTCGCACACTGGCTGTGTCAAGACGAGGTTTGGGTTGGGTGGATGCGGTTGTGGTGGTCATTCCACACTCCATTCTACGCGCTTGGGGCGCATCCTTCCCACCCCGAACTCACGCTTTTCAGGGTACCGGAAGTCACACCCGCGTCCGGTTCCAAAAGAGGCAAGCCCGCCCCTTTTGAAGGCGCTAAACCCGGCGTGAGTTATTCTGGCAGCACTATGACCGATCGCCTGCCCGCGGATTCCCTCGTTGAATCCCCCATAGAAACTCTTGACCCCATCCGGCTTACTCGCCAACTTTGCGAAATTGAGTCCACCTCCTGCCATGAGGGGGCGGTGGGCGATTTCCTGGCGGATTTTCTTGCCCGGCGCGGATGGGAGGTGGAAAAAACGCCTGTTCCCCAGCCGCTGGAGAGCTCGACGGCCGGTGAGCGCTGGAACGTCTATGCGGGCGTGGCCGGCCAGAGGCCCGACCTGGTGTTTTCCACGCACATGGACACCGTGCCGCCCTACATCCCCTTCAGCGAGGACGCTGACTTCCTGTACGGGCGCGGCGTCTGCGACGCCAAGGGAATCCTGGCCGCCCAGATCGCCGCTGCCGAGACGCTGCGGGCAGCGGGGTTTCGGATTGGGTTGCTCTTTGTCAGCGGCGAGGAGCGCGACTCGGCCGGCGCCAGGGCCGCCAACGATTCGCCCAGGGGCAGCCGATTTCTCATCAACGGCGAGCCCACCGGAAATCGCCTCGCGCTGGCCTCCAAGGGCACTTTGCGCGCGGTCTTCAGGTCCTATGGCAAGATGGCCCACTCGGCCTATCCGGAGCTCGGCGAAAGCGCCGTTCACAAGCTGGTCGAGGTGCTCGCAAAACTGCTGGCCCTCCCCTTGCCGGTTACTGAAGACGTGGGCTCCAGTTCGCTCAACATCGGCCAGATTCAAGGCGGCCAGGCCCCCAACGTCATTGCCGACAGGGCTGAGGCCCAGGTGCTGGTTCGCCTGGTAGGCAATTCGGCGCCAGTGCGCGCCGCCCTGCTCGAAGCCGCCGCCGGGCTTGCCGAAGTGGATTTTACGCTGGAGATTCCCTACGTCCGCCTGCGCGCCGTCGAGGGCCTGCCCACCATGATCGCCAAGTTCACCACCGACATTCCGCTGCTCTCCAACTGGGGCGAGCCGCTGTTGCTGGGGCCGGGGTCCATCCACGTCGCCCACACGCCCTTTGAGAAGCTGGCGAAAAGCGAGCTACTGGAAGCGGTGGAACTGTACATCAAGGTGGCTCAACAGTTGTTGGGCTGAGGCCGCGGCAACAGCTTCTCAGTCAGGTTTCGATTTGCCGCGTGAGGCCCGTGGCTGCAAAGTGACCGTCTGCATGGCCAGATCGGCGACCGTTGCCGTGTTCAGCACACCCAGCATGGCCTCCTGGGCCTTCGCCCAGACGGGATGCGCAGTGCAGCTCGATTTCCGGCTGCAGGATTCTTCGGAGACCAGGCAGATGTTCAAACAGATGGGACCCTCTATGGCCTCGATTACCGTGCGAATCGATGCCTTGCGGCCGGTGGGAAGAATCTCAAATCCGCCTGACTGTCCTCGCCGGGAGACGATGAATCCGGCGCGGCACAAGGCTTGCAGAACCTTGGAAAGAAAACTCAACGGAGCCCCCGTGGCGCGGGCCAGCGCGGGCAGCAGCGCGCGCTCATGGGCGGGCAATGTCGACATATGGATCATCACGCGAACCGCATAGTCAGCGGCCCGCGTCAACTGCATGGTAGAGCTGGATCGTTCCATCGAATCGCCTCCTCCAATCACAATCGTAACTAATCCTAACGCGGAGGATCGCCTTTTGTATGCGGATCAGCCCTCAACGGGCAACCCTCGCAATGAGCCGTCCTGCCGCAATGTGCTTTGCCCACAGCGACCGTCAGGGCATGAAACTCGTTGAAGAGCCGCGCCTGGCTCTCAGGGGCATCGGCGGCAAAGGCCTGGCGGGTGAGATCGGCCAGCACCTCATACCCCTTGCGATTGCGGCCAGGCGTAGGCGTCAGAAGCCGGTGCCGCTCGGCGATGCGGCGCAGGTACTCGTCGGCTACGGGAACGGGATGGCCGAGGGCATAGAGCAGGATGGCGCTGGCGGTCTCAGGTCCGACGCCGGGCAAGGCCAGCAGGCGGGCGCGCAGGACGGCCGTGGGCGTGGCGGCCAGGGTCGCAAGCGAACTGCCGAACTCCTCGTCCAGCATGGCCACAAATTTCTTGAGCGCGAGCGCCTTGCGGGCGGGAAAGCCGGAGGGTTGGATCAGGGGCCGCAAGTCTTCCAGAGCCAGGGCGCGCAGACCCTCCACAGTCAGTGCTCCGGCCGCGCGCAGGTTGCCGAGCGAGCGCTCCACTGCCTTCCAGGCGGTGTTCTGGGTGAGGTAGGCGCCGAGAATCACTTCAAAGGCTGTTTCGGCCGGCCACCAGTGCTGAGGGCCGTACGCCTCGGCAAGCTGATCGTGCATCCGGCGCAGCCTCCGGGCCGCAGTGAGCTGGCGAAGGCCGCGCTGGCTGAGAGTTTTGACGGTAGTGGGCATGGTCGAGGTCACGACTAGTTTAAGGATATAAGCTGGGGTGCAAAGTTGCAGCTTGGCGCGAGCCGTAATACCTTGCCCGTGTGAGTCGGAGAGTACATTCGTATCATGTTGCCTGCGTCAGGGCAGCGGCATCTGCATGCGCTTGGCGGTAATCTCGGCGTGCGTCGCATCGGCGGCGGCGCGGCGATCAGGGTAGACGTGCGGCTGGCCAAAGCGCACCCTGGCGGAGAAGCCGGGAACTCCCAGCATCTTCAAGAGATGAGTCAGAAACGACTCATCGCCATACCAGCAAAGCTCCTGCTCCGGAGTGCCGTCCTCGATGATGTAGCGGATGGTGGCAGTGGTAATCTGCACTCCGGCCGTGGTGGCCGGGTCGATGAGCCGGGAGTGGAAGGGCAACACCTGTCTGCCGTCGGTGCTGGTGCCCTCGGGAAACAGCAGCACGGGAATCGGCAGCTTGAGCCTCTCGGTCATCTGATCGGCTACGCTCATGGCGCTGGCCAGGCTGGAGCGGTCCAGGAAGATCGTTCCCCCGGAGCGCGCCTCCTTGCCGAAGACGGGCCAGCTGCCCATCTCCATCTTGGCGACAAAGAAGCAGGGCATGGCCGCCGAGAGAATAACAGGATCGAGGTAACTGAGGTGGTTGGCGACGACCAGCCCGTGGGTGGGTGGTTGCCCTTCCACGCAGTAGCGAATGCCCACGCCGGCCACTATCCCCCGGCCTGTCTGCTGGGCCCACAGCGCGCGACGCTCCATCGTGATCGGGCCGCGCAGGCGAAGCAGCCAGAATCGGACAATGCAGAGGGCCAGAGCCAGGACCAGCGCCACAGCGCGCCGGATCGCGCGAAAGATCATGGGTGCAGAGGAGCCAGGAAGCGGTTGCGCGCCGAGGGCGAGAGCAACTTCAGATCGAGCAGCGTAAGGAAATCGATGGTGCCGAACTCTCTGTCCCAGGCAGGCGGGCCGCTGATGCGCGCGCCGAGGGCCAGATAGGTTTTCAGCAACTTGGGAACTTTCACCGGGGTAGGCGCAGAGGTCCGTATCGATGGGTCTGGCTGATAGGGCGACGGCTGTGCAGATGCGCCCTCTTGCTCGCTGGGACAGGCGTAAGCGGTGACCGGCACAGTCTCGAACTCCGGTGAAACCCTGTAATGCTTAAGCTGGTGATACACCTGCCAGCCCTCAACCGGGTCTTCTGAAGTCAATGATGAGCAGCCGATCAGGTAACGCAGCCCCATATTGGAAGCATACTGTGCGATACCCCTCCATAACAAGGTCAGCACCTCCGGAGTTCGATGTTCCCTATCGATGGAGGCGCGGCCCAGTTCCAGAATGTCCGCCCGCAGCGGCTCATAAGGGGAAAAATCGAACTCCCGCTCGGAGTAGTAGCCCCGGTTGCGCGCGGCGGTTGCGCCGGATTGCATCCGGTAGGTGCCCACCACACGCCGTGCCGGATTGCTCTCCTGCTTATCCTCCACCAGCAGGTGCTCGCAGAAGAGGTCAAACTGATCCGTATCCAATCCGGTTTGGTAGGAACTGACCAACCCCTCGCCCAGCTCGATGTTGAATACTTTGAAGCGTAGCCGGCAGGCGGCATCGCGATCTTCGGCGGTCTCGGCCATACGCAGCCGGTAACGGCCAACCTCCGCATGTATGAGCGGCTTGGCCGGCTCATGAGGCAAGAATGGAACATAGGTGGAAAATCCAAGTTCCACCAGAGGAGTGGAACCAACGGCCAGCTTTAGCGGAACCATGTGCCCAGAGTTCGCGTTCACTGGAGCAGTATCCGCCGGGGACTGTAATAGGATGGTCAAACCCCTGCGAATACTGTGCAAATGTCTTATTCAGTCTTTAACTCGGCTGTAACAAAAAGGGCTCTCCCTGCCGGGAGAGCCTCTGGCAACCGCAGTAACCAGGATCGCGGAAAGACCGCTTCATCCGCCGGCGATGGACGGAATCACCAGCACCTCGTCGCCCTCCTTAAAGC
>JBAVYF010000697.1:0-10547 GCA_049698655.1 Occallatibacter sp.
CTGTACCGGCCGACAGAACCTGGATGTTCTGAAGGACCGTTTTCGCAACAGTGCCTTGCGTGGGGTTTTGTTCGCCAGGCGGCATGCCGGAGATCACAACGTCGACACGCATACCGGGAGTGGCGAACCCGGAGACGCCCACCACTTCATCGACCCTGACCGCGCACGCTCTCATGCCTTGGGGAATGGCGGGGGCCAATCCACCGCCAGCGCCGACAGCGGCCAGACGGCTCTCCAATATAGGCTCACCCTCATAGAGGTCCGAGATGACACCCCGTCCTATGACACTGCTCATGTTTTTCGCGGGAATGGTGTCTTTGGGAGGCGTTCCAGCAATCCCGATGGTCGTCAGGTTATCGGCGGTGAGAACCGTTCCGAGTTTGATGTCCGCCTTAGCCGCAACCACGACCGTGGTGGCCGGCGGTCGTGCTGCCGCCGCTTGATTGCGAACCAGGTGTGCAACCAGCAAAGTGCACCCGGCGGCAATGAAGAATGCGACAAGAAGGACCGTGAGTAGTCTTCGGTTCATTTGGGGGCCTGTTTGAACTGGCTATCCGGCCAGCTTCGCCTTTCTGTCCCACGTGGCCAATGCCGCGCCACAGGAATCCCGTATAAAGCTTACGCCTAAACAGGAGTTGGGTGAAGGTATTATCATACAAGTTTAACCGCCTGTCCAGTGTATCTCCATCTCCCTCATAGAAACGAAAGTAAGGGAGGCGCCGGGGCGAAAGGTATCAAGAGAGTTATAGTCAAGGCAATACAATGTGCGATTCTATAAGAGAATATAATTGGGTTCATGAGAGGGCAACAGGCCTCTTTCAACGCTCGGCCAAGCTGAGATTGTTCGCAACGCAGCCTCCATTGCAGTAGTGACCAGACGGCGCGAGGGAGGGATTTCGTCCGGTCATGAGGTCTCCCCCAATGATCACGCTATTTTCGGAGCGACCGGAGCTGAACCAGCGGCCATATTCCTTTGTGGCTTCGATTGTGGTGCACTGCGCCGTGATTGGACTGGTGGCTATGGGGCTCATCTATGCGCCCAAGGTCAAGACCCCGGCTCGCGCCGAGCAATATGCCGTACGGCATCTGGACCTGCATACTCTGGAGGCCCAGATGCAGCGGGCCAGGAGAGAAATTGAGTATCCCCGCCCGCACTCCGTCAAGCACTCGCTTCCGTCTGGCGGGAGCACCGCAGAGCAGCAGCCGGTTATGCGGCAGGTTGTACTGGCTCCGAAGGGACCACAGACGCTGCTCCAGCCGGATATCCCCAAGCCTGTGGTGCTCGCCGTTGAAATCCCGGTGCCGACAGTCGTGATATGGGATGGGAAGAAGTCTCCGGCCAAGACACTCGTTCCGCCCCTGCCGGTAAAGCCGGCTGTTGCCGACGTTAAGCCTTCCACCCAGTTGCCCAACGAGGATCAGAACCTGGCGGACATCGCCATTGCACCCACTGATCTGCCTGTACCACCTCAGCCGATTCTTCCCAGCACGACTTCGCCTGTGGTTGTTTCCGGGCCGAAGCCCACGCCACCGGCCCCGGTAACCACCGCACAAGGGTCCGCGCAGCCAACTCCCACCGCGGTGATGTCGCTCTCCGATTCTCGTATGGCAGATGGCGCCGTCACACTGCCGCCTGTAAACGAGTCGGCCTCTTCAAATTCGCCTGGTGCGCTCACGCCGGGGCAAGGAAAGGATTCCGGGCAGGCAGGGAAGGTTAACCCGGTCGGCAAGGCGGGCGGAGCGGGCGCTGGCCAGAATTCACGCGACGACGGAGACCCGACGGACCCAGCGGCAACCGCCCAAGGGACTAAATCTGCTCCAGGACGTTCTGCTCCAGGGCAATCTTCTCCCGGGCAATCAGCCTCCGGACAATCTGCTTTCGGACAGGGAAACAAGCCTTCTACCGCCCATATTGAGTTGTCCATCACAGGCCATTTCGGCGCGGTGGTGGTGGGTTCCTCGTTGGAAGAAGAGTATCCGGAGGCGGCCCAGCAATGGAGCGGCAGGTTGGCATATACCGTTTATCTGCACGTGGGCCTGGCGAAGAGCTGGATTCTCCAGTACTCGCTTCCGCGCGCCGGCGACGCCGCGGCGGCCGGCAACATCACCCGCATCGAGGCGCCATGGGCTTATAACATCGTGCGGCCCAACATAGATCCCGGCACAGTCGATGCCGATGCCCTCATGGTGCGCGGATTTGTGAATCAGGCTGGCCGCTTCGAAGCCCTGGCTATCGTCTTTCCGCCCCAGTTCGCGGAGGCGCAGTTTGTGCTGAGCTCGCTCGCCCAGTGGCAGTGGAGGCCGGCGACGCAGAACGGGCAAAATGTCAAGGTGGAAGTGCTGCTGATTATCCCCGAAGAGCAGGAATAAGGCCCGCATCCTGGCCAGTCCAATGGGCGGACCGGGCCGGGATGCGAGCCTAATTGTATTTCAACGAGCCTGATTGTCTTTCAAACGGTTATGTAGCGTTGTTGGGGAGCAACCGCGGATGCGTGAAGGTCGATCCGATCGCACCGAATATGGAGTTCAGATCCGTGGACGTATGTGAGGTATCCGTGCAGCCGTTGGCTGAGCTTGATCCGTCGGTGTAGAAATACCACGGAGATGAGGCAGAAGCCCCCGGTGAGGCCATGTCCTCCATCACCACGCATGGGATAACCTGCGACGCCTTGGTGATAGGAACATTCAGAGTGCCGGTAACAACCACTTGGGCAGAACCATATGTGCCGTCATCAGTGACGCATCCGTTAGCCTCAGAGCCGTAAGCGACCGCGTAAAATCTGGTTCCCGCGTTCTGGGCATACTGGGCCGCCATGATCGCCTGCTGGCAACCCGCGTTGAAGTCCGGGTACTGACCCCATGCGCCCTTAGTACCAGCCAGATTGGTGGCCGACGCGGAGTACGTCGTGGTTCCAGCAGACGTAACCGAATCGCCGCCGGCGCCAGCCGTGCTTGTCTTCTGTGGGAACCCGTCATAACGCATGTTTGCCTGACCATCGCTGACGAATATGATTGCGTTGTTCGACGTAAGCCCCAGCGCAGTCGTAGCCTTATTTTCGGCCTGGAGCGCCGTCTGCGCCGCATAGATCGCGCCCGCAAAGGAAGTCATATACTGCGAGTCAGGCCAGCCACTCGTACTCGGGGGCTTCAGGCAACCTTTGGTGCTGCCATTCCCGACGGCCTTCACAAGGATGGAAGTGGAGTTCAGTGTGCCGGTAGAAGAGTAATAATCACTCAAGAAACCATTCGCATCCGCATTGCCGACGTTGGGTGGTGTGACCTGGTAGGTCTCGGCGGGAAGCGTCGTACCACCGGTGCCTTTTGTATAGGTGAATGGCGTGTAGGCAGTCGTTGACCCCGAGGCGGGAATCACGGGTAGGGTGTACACTGCCGCCGTAGGGGTTCCCGAGCAAGTGTAGTCATCCGCGACAGAGGTCACCGGGATATTTGGGAACGTGAACAGGCTCACGCGGAAATTCGCGCTCGCACTGGAAGCAGCGCAGCTCGCTGCACCACCGGCACAGGGATTAATGCCTTGCAGCATAGTCTGAATGCCGGTCATTGCGCACTGCTCCGCCGTGGATCCGCTTTGGGAACAGTAGGGGTCAGTACTGCTCATTGATCCCGTCGCATCCAAAATGATCGCTACGTTCCACGGTTGCGCGAGGCCCTGCATGGACGCCATCGCGGTTGCACCCACGGTTAGCGTCTTGACGCCGAACAGTTTCATGAAAAATGTCTGCACAACGGCCGATTGCGTGACTCGGATGGCGTTGGCGGGAGAGCTGCTGCCGCACGTCGATCCCTTCGGCATCAACAAGTTCAGGCACTTTGTAGTCACTGTCGTGGTGACTGTTCCCAGGCCGGCGTTGTAGTTCTCATTTCCGTTTGCTCCAGCACTGTACTGGTTCGCTATGTACGTCGCACTGTCGGTAGCTCCTGTGTTGTACACAGATCCAGCTGCCGCCAGAACTGCCGCGTTGGATGAACTCTGGAGCTGACTACGAACGACATACGCATGACCTACATCGATCGTCAGCCCAGCCACCCCCACAAACGCGACCATTCCCAAAGCCACAAAAGGCAGCGTCTGTCCGCACTGGTCGTTTAGCGCTCTCCAGACAAAAGACAAACTGATCTTTCTCATTGGAATTTCCTCCATGATCCTCTCATCGAAATTGCCCCCATAATTCCGGCATTAGTACTCAAACTCCGTTGTTGATGCTGAAAGTTGGCAGGTGCCCCATGTGTATCCAAAGATTGGCATGCTGCAAGGATAGGTTGCTGTTACCGTTGCGGGAGACTGCAGCACCAACATCGTCTGATCGCCGGAGCATGTATTCCCCACTACGGTAGTAGCCTTCGTTGTGGTGGCATTGGTTGCATTCAGCACGAACGAAAGGCTGATCTTCGTCGGATCGAGGCTCGGCGCCGCCTGTGTTATTGCCGTGAAAGTGTCGCTACAGGGGTTCGTGGTGCTTTGTCGGATAGTCTGTAGATACTGTCCGCCGACGCCCACGGAACTCACTAGCGTCAGTTGGTTGAAGAAGAGCATCCCGAACGCAAATATGGCCGTCAAAACCATCAGCAGTATTGGCAGCACCAGGGCAAACTCCACGATCGATTGTCCCTGATTGCCGCAGCGAAAGCAGGAGCGAAGCCGGCCACCGAGGGACCGGGATTCGACACGCGTTCTGCTTGACGCCGCAGCCTGGTTCAGGCTGCACAGCATCGCCATAGCACGTTCGCGCAGATCATTCACCCTTATCATTGTCTTTCCCCTCCTATTATCATTCAAAAAGGCCGATTCAAAGATAAATTTCGCTGTAAGGCGCATTGTTATAACACCAAAGTACCTAAGTATTCACAGGGTAACCCCTTGACACTATTCTTTGTCTTTCCGGAGCAACTCCAGAAATTGATCAAGTTCCTTCCGATCCGCCCCCTGCGCCGGCGAATTCTGTCCACTGCGCGCAGACGACGGGGCATCCAGCGGGATGAACTGGAGGCCGACGCCGTCGTTGCCCCAGCGAACCGCCCTGGACTGTATGGCGATCGAACGCCCGACGCCTTCTTGCCCGCTATCTGCCTCTTGCACCGTCATCAGGATCAGGGTGCCCGGATACCAGCGCTCTTCCGTCACCACATACAATCCGGTTGCGCTAATATCCTTGATGCTGCGCGCCTTGGGAGCAGCGCCGGTCCAGTAATAGGCAGCCAGGCCCGGCAACGTCCCCCGCGGAGCTTTTCTCAGATCCGGAGCTTTTCTTGGATCCGGAGACCACCAGCGCTCCAGCCAGCTCTTCGGTGGCTTGACGCCCTCCATCCCCGGCTCGATAAGGTCCATCTCATACAGATGCTCGGACTTGGGGCCCTCCTCACTGGAGCGATCCTCCAGTTCCACCACGCCGGGACCGCCGCTCCAAAGCGGCTTGCCCCTCAAGAGAACGGCGCTTTGCACTTTGCCCGCAACACTGCCTGAGCTGGAGAACCGCTCCAGCCGGCCCTGCATCTCCTCGGCCAAACAGAGCACAAGTTGATCGCCCCGTTGGGTCTGCGACGAATAGATCGAGTGGATTGGCAACCCGAGGACGCTTGCGGCCTTCGGGCTCGAAGGACTGATACAGAATGTGGGGAATGACTCGACCACATCAATGACCCGGTAATCCTCGTCCAGGTAAACAAGATCGAGCGGGGCCAGCATATCCATCTCGGGAATTCCTTTGAACGGCGTTATCCAGAGGCCCTCGCCGGACCTTAGCGCCAGCCTTCGAAACAGATTCTTGAGGTCCGCCAACTCAAGATCGGTGACAGCAATCTCCAGACCTAGAAAGCATTCGCGTGTCTGGTTGTATGCGCAAAGTCTTCGTGATTCCATGGAACCTCCGGCCCTCGGCGAGGACCCGGCAACCGGGTGCTATCCCGGAGTCTCAAACGTCAATTCAACCTCTACCGCCAAAAACACTCATGTAAGTCCTTCCATGAGAGCACCGGGCCAGCCACGAACTCTGCTTCGTCCAGCGCGTAAGGGGCAATGGCATCAGCCTGTGCAACGTGCAGGTACACACACCCCCCTCACCCGCTGTCTAGGCAGGAAACGGAGCCATTCATTGCCGAATCGGCAATGCCCCGGACAGCGGGATGATCGAGTTGGCCAGCGAAACCCGCGCTACTAAATCGCGCCGCCGGCCTGCCCGTGAAACTCGTGCTACTTGATCCGCGTGCGGCGCCGCTGGATCAAAATAATCAGAATGACGACAACCAGTACACCAGCAGCAATCCGGATGATCATGGTGCTGTCCATAGCAACTCCTCTTTCTTACTGCAACTCGCGTGTGCGTTTCTTACTGCAACTCGCGTGTGCGCTCCCCTGCTTGAGCAAATCACGAGAGACACCAGGCGACATAGTGGCGAAACCTCTGGCTCGCAAAACCACGAACCAGCCAGTAAGGTGCGCCTTCACGGCGCCGACGGAACAAAAACGCGATCCGTCCTACTTGATCCGCGTGCGGCGCCGCTGGATCAAAATAACCAGAATGACGACAACCAATACACCGGCAGCAATCCGAATGATCATGGTACTGTCCATATCTATTCCTCCTTCCCTCAATGATTGAGAATCTTGAACGACGCCAGGATGGAGATCATCGCAGGGCCCAGAACGACCACGAAGAGCGAGGGAAAGATGAACAGCACAAGCGGAAAAATCAGCTTGATGGTGGTCTTTGCCGCCGCTTCTTCCACTGCCTGCACGCGCTGAGTTCTGAGCGTGTCGCTGTGAATGCGCAATGTCTTGGCGATGCTGGTACCAAACCGTTCCGCCTGAACCAGCATGGAAACGAGATTGCGCACACAGTCGACGTCAGTGCGTTCCGCCATATGTTTCCAGGCATCGCCGCGAGGGCGCCCGGCGCGTTGCTCCAGCACGACGATGCTCAATTCATCGCATAGTTCCGGCTGGGCTGATTTCAATTCAATCCCGGTGCGCGCCGTCGCCTGGTCCATACTCAGTCCGGCTTCAATGCAGATCACCAGCAGATCAAGCACATCAGGCAGACCGCGCCGAATCCGGGACTGGCGGGTGGCAATTCGCCTTCCCAGCCAGAAATCCGGCAACAGAAAACCCAGGCCCAGGGCTACGGCAATCACGAAAAACGGGCTGAAGCGGAAGAGCCCGGAAACCAGGGTCAGAACGAGGAGCAGGAGGGGAACCAATACTTTGGAGCCATAGAAGATTTTGACCGCCGATTCTTCGCGGTAGCCGGCGCGCTGGAGTCGCTTCTGGACTATGGAGACCTCGGCCTCGCTCTTTGGCATGAAGTACTGGACTTTCTCGACCACGCCGCCAAGAGAGATGCCTGTCTGCTGGATGGTGCTCAACAGGGTTTTCGGCTTGGGGTGAGGGTTGATCACTTCGGAGATCCGGTGAAGCATCTCTTCGCGATAGAACAGAAGCAGCCCGCCGCTCACGATCAGCAGAAAAACGACACAAAAGGTAAAAATCACAAATCCCATAGATCCCCCCTCAGACGTCCATGTTGACGATGCGGCGAATGATCAAACCGCCAATCACGAGCATGATGCCAGCCACCCAGAGAAGTTTGATGCCCACCGGAGTCGTCCACAAGACGCTCATCATTACGGGGTTGACAAAATACAAAGCAATTCCCAGCACCACCGGGAGAAACGTAAGCACCCACCCCGTCATGCGCCCCTGAGCTGTGTGGACCCCAACCTGCCGTTTGAGGCGAAACCGCTCCCGGATGACATGAGAAGTCTTGTCGAGAACTTCGGCAAGGTTTCCCCCGCTCTCCTTCTGGATCATAACCGCGGTTGCAAAAATGCGGAGGTCCTGGATAGGAACGCGTTTGATCATGTTGTCCAGGGCGGTCTTCAGCTCGAGGCCGTAGTTCTGCTCATCGAAACACACCCTGAATTCGCAGCCGACAGGGTCGGCGCATTCACGAGCCACCGAGCCGAGTGCGGCGACCAGACCGTGCCCGGCACGGAGAGCGCTCACCATCAAATCCAGCGCCTCCGGCAACCCCTGTTGAAACAGGCCGAGACGCTTGGTGCGTTTATGGAAGACCCAGGCAAAAGGCGCGCTGCCCAACAGCAGGCCGATCGGCAAAGCCAGGAGAACGGAGTCAAAGCGCAAGTAAGCCAGATAAGCCGGAACCGCAAAGCAGAGCCCGCAACCGGCCAGCAGGCCTCCGGCGCTCCACTTAAGATCGGCCTGTTGGAGCAGGGTCTGGAGGTGCGGCGCCAGCTCAAGCCGAAGCAGCTTGCGATTGAGCCAGGGGATGTTGCTGAGCAGTTCGCTCTTGCGAAGATTGATGAACTGATCGCGATTTTCCAGCCTGTCAGTAGCCAGAGCCGAATCGAGCGTGGCATGGACCTGCCGGGCCTGCTGAGAGGCCCCGCTCCCCATGGCAACCAGCAGCAGAGCGACAACCGCGAACACGCCCACAAATATCAAACCACCGATCAATACCATATCTGTTGCCCTCCATTCCCCTCAGTTGACCTGCGTCTCGCGCTCGAATAGAACCCCCGGCAGTTGGATACCCGATATGCTAAGCCGTTCAAGAAACCGGGGACGGATACGGGTTGGCTGGAATACGCCGATTACCTTGCCATCGGGTCCGATCCCTTTCTTATTGAAACTAAATATCTCCTGCATGCTGATGACGTTCTCTTCCATGCCGGTGATCTCGGAGACGCTGGTCACCTTGCGGGTGCCATCGCTTAAACGGGTGGCCTGCACGACAATCGTAATGGCGGACGCTATCTGCTGGCGAACCGATTTTTCGGGCAAATTCATATTGCTCATCGCAACCATCGATTCGAGCCTGGAAATGGCATCGCGCGTTGTGTTGGCGTGAATTGTGGTCATCGAACCTTCGTGCCCGGTATTCATCGCCTGCAGCATATCAAAGGCTTCTTCTCCACGCACCTCGCCCATGATAATGCGGTCGGGGCGCATGCGCAGGCAGTTGATCAGCAGTTGGCGCTGGCGTATCGCCCCCTGGCCTTCGATGTTCGGCGGACGGGTTTCAAGACGCACGATATTTTCCTGCGCCAGACGAAGTTCAGCAGCGTCTTCGATGGTGACGATGCGCTCGTTGCGCGGAATGTATTGCGACAGGATGTTCAAAAAGGTGGTCTTGCCGGCGCCGGTGCCGCCGGAGATGAGAATGCTGATCCGGGCCTTCACTGCGGAGGATAACACTTCCATCATTTCCGCCGAGACGCTCTTCAGCTGAACCAGCTGATTGGCGGCCAGCGGGCCCGTACCGAAGCGCCGGATGGACAAGGAGGGTCCGTCCAGCGCCAGAGGCGGAATAATGGCATTGACGCGAGAGCCGTCGGGCAACCGGGCATCGACCATCGGCGAAGACTCATCCACTCTCCGGCCCACGCGCGACACGATGCGATCGATGATCTGCAACAGGTGATGGTCGTCGCGGAAAGTCGTATCCACCCTCTGCAGGAGCCCGCCTTTCTCAATGAACACATGATCCTTGTCATTGACCAGGATGTCTGAAATCTTTGCGTCCCTCAGCAGAGGTTCCAGCGGGCCAAGGCCAAAAACCTCGTCGAGCAGGTCCGCCTGTATCTTTTCCTGCTCGTCGAAGTTCAGGGGCACCCGCTGGTCGGCGATGATCTCCTTCACGATGCTGGACACCGCCTGGCGTGCTTGGCTGGTATTGACGCGCGACAATTTCTCCAGATCCAGCTTGGAGATCAGGGTCCGGTGTATTTCCGCCTTGTACTTTTCCAGATTCAGCAGTTCCAAGTTCCACCTTCCATTCGGACAGAATACCAGTCTGCTGCGCCATCACTTCAATCACAGGCCCCTGTCCAAAATACGGAAAGGAGCAAGCGGATTCTTCAACCGCCCAGAGTGAAGGTCACGCTCACCGTGGTCTCCACTTCCACCGGCTCGCCGTCGAGCAGGTAGGGCCTGTAGCGCCAGGTCTTGACGGCATCCACCGCGGGCTGCCGCAGCATGGCCGGTCCGTTGACAACACGGGGATTTTCGATCATTCCGGTCTTGGAAATGGTGGCTTGAATCACCACCGTGCCCGAGACGCGGGCTTCCTTGGCAATCTGCGGATAAACGGGCGCGGTCTTCTGAATTAGCAAACCGCCGGCGACGCCCGCCGAGATGCTCATCTTCTTGGGAGCCTCGATTTTCACACTGGGCCCGCCCCGTCCACCGAAGACGTTGCCAACCCCGCCGCCACTGTTACCGCCCAGGCCTTCCATGCCGGCCGAAGCGAAACCAGAAGAGGACGGCGGTTCCTTCCCGGCCAGCATTTTCAGGTCATTCGGAATCCGCGACGGGGCGGCCAGCTGACTGTTCATAATCTCCGACTGTGCGCGCAGCGATCGGTCTTGCCCCGTGACCGCCGGCAACGGCGCGGCCGCCGGCGCATTCGTGACCGCCGGCAACGGCGTATTCGTAACAGGCGTCTGCTGCTGCACAACCGGTTGCTTGGGCATAACCGTCTTGGGCCGCAACTTGAAATAACCCACCGAGC
>JBAVYF010000698.1:0-1566 GCA_049698655.1 Occallatibacter sp.
TCAACCTTTTCCCCAGCCGCCGCCGCCGGGCGTTTCAATGCGTACCGCATCGCCCTTGTCTAATTGCAGGTTGCATTTTCCCGGCAACGCAATCTTGCTACCGTCAGCCTTCACAATCCATGCAGCGCCGGCCGCGCCTTCCTCGCCGCCTTCCAGCCCGTAAGGCCGGAATCGTCTGCGATCCGCCAGCAGCGTGAGCCGCGCATCCGTCAGCACTTCCACCTCGCGAACCAGCCCATCGCCACCGCGAAACTTTCCAGCGCCACCCGATCCATCGCGATAGCCGTAGCGCCGCATTCGGAATGGATAAGCGTACTCCAGCGCCTCGATCGGCGTGTTCAGCGAGTTGGTCATGTGGGTCTGCACGCCGCTGATGCCGTCCAGTCCCGGGCGCGCGCCCATGCCACCGGCCGCGGTCTCGTAATAAGTAAATGGCTCTGCGTCGCTTGCGCGCAGATCCATCCCCCCAATCGTGAGATTGCTCATGGTGCCGGAGCTGGCGGCCGGAATGCGCTGCGGAATCGCCTGCGCTAGCGCACGCAACAGAACATCCACAATGCGCTGCGAAGTCTCGACATTGCCTCCGGCCACCGCTGCGGGCGGCACGGCATCGACTATGCTTCCTCGCGGAGCATCCAAAGTAAGCGGGCGCAAGATTCCTTCCGTAGCCGGCGCGTCTTCGTTGAGCAAACAGCGCAGCACATAAAAACACGCGGAGAGCGTGATGGCGCGAACCGCATTCACGCTGCCCGCAACCTGTGGCGAGGAGCCTGCAAAATCCACATACATCTGTGCCGCCTCGGGATCGATCCGCAGGCGCGCTGCAATTTTGATCGGCGTCTCGGTCACGCCGTCGTCATCGAGCCAGTCTTCGGCGCAGAATTCGCCGCCTGGCATAGAGCGCAACTCGGCACGCACCAGCCGTTCCGAGTAATCGAGCAACTCGTCAACTAAAGCGCGCAACTTCTCAGCGCCAAATTTCTCCGCCACCTCGAGAATTCTGCGCTCGCCCACGCGGCAGGCTCCGATCTGCGATTCCAGATCGCCCTCGCGCTCCCCCGGAGTGCGCACGTTCAGCAGAATCAGGTCGAGCATCTCGCGGTCGATCTTTCCGCCGCGCGCAATCCGCACCGGAGGAATGCGAATGCCTTCCTGAAAAATCTCCTCAGCCGGTCCCATCGATCCGGCAAACCTACCGCCCACATCGGCGTGATGTGCTCGATTGGAAACAAAAAACTCCGGCCGTTCGCCTCCGGGCAAAAACACCGGCAGCACCATCGTGATGTCTGGCAGGTGCGTTCCGCCCGCGTAGGGATCATTGAGAATGGCAATGTCGCCGGGCTTGAAATCAATGGCCGCAACTGCGGCCTGTACGCTCATCGGCATGGAGCCCAGATGCACCGGCATGTGGTCGCCCATCGCAATCACTCGTGCCTGTCCATCGAAGATCGCGCAGGAATAATCGCGCCTCTCCTTGATGTTGGGCGAGAGCGCGGTTCGCCGCAGCGCCGCGCCCATCTCCTCGGCAATCGAATGCACCGCGCTCTGAAAGATCGCCAACTCCAC
>JBAVYF010000699.1:0-8103 GCA_049698655.1 Occallatibacter sp.
ATGCAGGACGCATTTGGCGGACTGCCGATTGTGGCGGAGAACCTGGGTGTGATCACTCCGCCGGTGGAGGAACTTCGGCAAAAGTTTGGCCTGCCCGGCATGAGCCTTTTACAATTCGCATTCGGCACTGATCCGCAAGGCCCATCCTTTTGCCCGCATAATTACAGTCGCGACCTGGTCGCCTACACCGGCGGACACGACAATGACACGACGGTGGGCTGGTGGTCCAGTTCGGGCGCCGGAGACAGCACGCGCACGCCAGACGATGTTCGCAAAGAGCACGACTTCGCCCGCGCATATCTCAACTTCCATGACGATTCCGAAATCAATTGGGTCATGATCCGGGCTGTGCTGGCTTCGGTTGCTGACATCGCGATTGTTCCGTTGCAGGACGTGCTGGGACTGGGCAACGTGGCGCGCATGAATCTTCCCGGCACGGTTAGCGGAAACTGGAAATGGCGGTACCGTCTGGGCGCATTGAGCAGCGAGTTGAGCGCGAGGCTTCGATCCCTGGTCACGCTTTACGATCGCTAACAATGCATCCTCAGCTTAAATGCAGGAGAATCGCATCCATGGACAAGCCTCAGCGTTCGTTCTGGCAAATCTGGAACATGAACTTCGGCTTCTTCGGCATCCAGTTTGGCTGGGGATTGCAGATGGCCTACATGAGCGCCATCTACGAATATCTGGGCGCGCGGGCTGATCAGATTCCGATTTTGTGGCTGGCCGCTCCGCTGACTGGATTGCTTGTGCAGCCCATTGTCGGTCAGGCCAGCGACCGCACATGGGGCCGCCTGGGCCGCCGCCGGCCATATTTTTTAGCAGGCGCAATTCTCAGTTCGGCGGCGCTCATCTTGATGCCGCGTTGCCCCGCACTGTGGCTGGCGGCGGGGCTGCTGTGGGTTCTTGACGCCAGCATCAACATCAGCATGCAGCCCTTTCGCGCGTTTGTCTCCGACCTGTTGCCGGAATCTCAGAACACGCGCGGCTATGCCATGCAGAGCCTTTTCATTGGGCTGGGCGCATTCTTCGCCTCGGCTCTGGCCTACCTGCTAACCCATGTTTTTCACCTGACGGAGGTCAGGGCCGCGGGAACCATCCCTATCGCAGTGCGCGTTTCGTTTTACATGGGCGCCGCGGCGTTCCTGGGCGCTGTGCTTTGGACCGTTTTCACCACCAGGGAATATCCGCCGGAAAATTTGGAGGAATTCAGAAAACAGAAAGCAGCAGGCTCGGGCCTGGCCGCGGGAACTCGGGAAATGCTGGCTTCAATTCTCGCCATGCCCCGCGTCATGCGGCAGCTCGCCTGGGTCCAGATCTGCACCTGGATGGGATTGTTCTGCATGTGGCTCTACTTCCCGGTGGCAGTGGCGCGCAATGTCTTCGGCGCAGCAGATACGAATTCTCCGCTCTATTCAGCGGGAACAGAGTGGGCTGGCGTCTGCTTCGGGGTGTACTCGCTGGTATGCTTTGGATTTTCATTTGCGCTGCCCGCGCTTGCCCGGAACTTCGGGCGCAGGGCAACCCATGCCGTGTGCCTGATCTGCGGCGGCCTGGGATTGCTCTCCGTGGCCGTGATTCACAGCAGGTTTCCGCTGTTGCTTTCCATGGTCGGAGTGGGGATTGCCTTTGCCAGCACGCTCTCCATGCCCTTTTCCATTCTTTCCGGGTCGCTGCCCGCAGGAAAGACTGGAGTCTACATGGGAATATTCAACTCCTTCGTCGTAATTCCAGAGATCATCATATCGTCGGGATTCGGCTGGGTTATGGGCCACCTGCTGAACAACAATCGGATCTCCGCGGTGGTGATGGGTGGAATCTTCTTCATCCTGGCTGCGGTGCTGATGCATCGCGTCGAGGACGCGCACGACCCGCGGCAACTGGCGGCACTGCCGGGCAATGCCGTCGCGACAAAGTCTTGACCTCAATTTGAGTGGAAATTCTGGCTGCGCGACATCCATACTAAGGCCCGGGTGCCGTTACGACCTGGCCGCCTGAACTGCTACTGCGAACATCTTGCCCAGAGTCCAAGAACAACTGCGGGAGAGGTGTGTCCGCCAATCTTTCGCCGCCCACTTGGTGCTGCCTTTGTGACGATCCGTGGTCGCCGAACGCCCACCTCTCCTCAGTCGAATACCCCGTTCAGAGCGGTCTCCCGGCGTAATTCAAGCCTAATTTTTGTCCGGATGGAGTTTTGGCGAGGCACAAGGCGCTGCCTCCGCGCACTTGACAAGCCAGATGGCTGGTCGCCTAATAGAGTTGATTCTTTGTGCATAGGTCCACCTGCTTGACTTAAGCCGTTGATGTGTAGCATGTTCGATTCGATTTGAATCTAACATGCAGCCGTCTGATAGGTCGGACCCGGCAAACATGCGCTGGAAACGGCATCTTACTGCACACGCGCATGCTTTTTGTTCATTTGCACCTCAGTCCTCCTCCCGAAGCAAAGCGGAAGTAAACGAGGAACCCCGGCCATGATCTTGCAAGAATGGAGTGAAAAGTTATTGGCTGCCATGATTGCTTCAGATCGTCCTGGCGCATCGGCGCTCATCAATCAGGCTCTGGCTGAGGGCATTCCGCCGCGGATGGTCGTTGCCGAGGTTCTTGACCCTGCGATTGTTCAACTAGGGTATTTATGGGAAAAAGAAACCATGTCTTTGGCGCAAAATTTTGTTGCTTCCAAAATCGCCGAAGACGCTCTCGTGCGCTGTGTACCGGTCAAAGACAGTACTGCGCCCTCCAAAGGCGCCCTGGTGCTGGGCAATATCGAGGATGATTTTCATGGCCTGGGGCGCAAGACGGTGGGTCTGTTTCTCTCGGCTGCCGGGTGGGATGTGCACGATCTGGGCAACGATGTTCCCGCCGAGGAATTTCTGGAAAAGGCGCTGCAGGTCCAGACCTGCGTAATCGGCTGCTCGGCCATGATGCAGACCACGGCGTTGAATATCCGCAAGCTGCGCGATCTAATCGACGCGCGCGGCCTGAAAGACAAGATCAAGTTGGGGGTTGGAGGCGCCGTTTTCAACTGGCGGCCAGAACTGGTGGCAGAAGTGGGAGGAGATGGCTCGGCCCGCAACGCGATTGGAGCGGATGAACTTTTTACCCGGCTTCAGGCGGAAGCACTCGCAAAGAGAAGAACATGAATTCCTTTCAAAGAGTGATGAATACCTTGTCGGGCCAGCCGGTGGATCGATTGCCGGTGTTTGGCGTTTTCGGCGCCTATGGAGCCAATTTGACCGGCGTGGATCTGCGTACGCTTTATAGCGACGTCGAGGCTTACGTCGCTGCGCAACAGGCGATGCAGAAGGAATTCGGCTTCGATTTGGTGCTCTCGGTTTTTGATTACAGCATCCTGGCCGAGGCCTTTGGCGGCGAGGTTGCCTGGTTCTCCAACCAGACTCCCAACGTGAGACGTGTTGCGGTGGGTAAGGCCGCGGACGCGTTGAAGCTGCCGATGCCCGATGTATACAGCACCGCTCGCATGCCGATGGTTCTGGAAGTCAACCGCCGCCTGCGCGATCTCTATAAAGAGCAGGTTCCGATTGTCGGTGTTCTGCCCGGTCCCTGCATTCTGCCTTCGCTGCTGATCGGACTTGAGGCCTGGATCGAGACGATTCTGTTCGATCCGGAGCTGGCGCAAAGACTTTTGCAGCATACGGCGCCGCTGTTTATCTCCTGGGCCGCCGCTCTACTGGAATCCGGAGCCGATTGTCTGGTGTTCACCGAGGCGATGGCAGCGTCGGAAGTGGTGCCGCGCGCCCTCTTTGCCGAGCAATGTCTGCCCCATCTGCACAGGGTGCTTGCCCAGATACCTGGCCCCACCATCTTCCACCATACCGGTGGAAGCATTCAGCACATTCTCGATTTGCTTCCCGGTCTGGAAAGCGTGGTGGGTGTTGCCGTGGGCTCCAAGGACGACTTGACGGAAGCGCGGCGCTTGCTGGGCCCGCAGATGAACCTTATCGGCAACCTGGACGGTCTTTCCTTTCCCGGCTACACTGCCGAACAAGTCTTCGAGAAAAGCCTTGCAGTGCTGCGCAAGGCAGGTACGGCAGGTCACTTTATCTTATGCAATTCGGCTGCGGACGTTCCGCAAGCCACGCCGCCGGAGAATCTGCGATCCATGCTCGCCGCTAGCGCAAAGTTCTCAGCGGAGATCGGTTGTGGTCAATGACTCCGCACACGATTTGGATCAGTTGCGGAGTGGTTCGCGCCGAGATGGATGCATTGCATAGTCGCGGATTGCTCGACGGCAAAATGATCTTTCTCGATTCCATGCTCCACATGGATCCTCTGCGGCTGGAGTCCGTGCTGACCGCAATGCTGGAAAGGTACAAGGATCGAGAAACCTGCCTGGTGCTGGTCTATGGAGATTGCGCGGCCCGGATGCTCGACCTGGTGCGTCACTTTCACATTGGCAGGGTGGCCGTAATCAACTGCGTGCAACTGCTGGTAGGTCGGGAGCGGTATCGCCAGTTGATGCGTGAGGAAGCCTTCATAATCCTCCCTGAGTGGGCGCGGCGATGGGAGCATATCGTCAAAAATGAATTGGGCCTGAATGAAATCGCGGCACATGGGCTGATCGGCGAGAACCGTCGCATTCTGGTTTATCTGGACACCGGTTTGGTTCCAGTGCCGGAGGAACACCTGCGGGCGTTTTCATCCTATACCGGGCTGCCCTGGCGGGTAGATACTGTTTCTCTGAAACAGATGCTGGCAACGCTGCTGGCCGCGCGCGGCCAGGCTTTGGTCGATACAGCGCAAGGGGATCACAGTTGAGTGTTATGGAAAGCAGTGACCCATCTTTATTTGCTGCGCAACTGGTGGCCATCGAGGTCATCTCAGAGCTGCTGGTTTCTACAACGCCCCAGGAGTTCAGTGAGGCGCTGACCAATCACCTGCGCGAACTGAGCGGCGCCAAAACCGTGATGGTTTTGGTTCACAGCTCCAGTCCTGCGCAGGACACGCTTCTGCACGTCAGTCCTGCTCGGCGGGCCGACCTGTTTTCCCAGTCGGAGCTTGATCTTTTCTGCCGTTTGAAAGACGCCGATGTTCTTATGCTCTCTTCTGCTGCTCTTCCCATGGATCACCCTTTTCGGCCTGCTCTGTTGAGCGCCGATGTGCAATCCATGGTGCGTTTGAGTTTGCGGGCAGGCGGCGAATTGGTCGGCAATTTATTGCTCTTCGATTTGCCAAATATGGATCGTGTTGCCGAAACCATCCAGATCGTACATCTGCTTTCTTCGCCCATCGCGCTGGCCCTCAAAAACTCTCTCGCTCATTCCGAGATCGAGCAACTGGCGCTGGAGTTGGAAGAACGCGTGGAAGAGCGCTCGGCAGAACTCCAAAACAAGTGCAGCGAGTTGCTGCACAGCGAAGAACGATTCCGCCGCGCCATCGAGGAAGCCCCCTTTCCCATCATGATCCATGCCGAGAATGGCGAAGTTTTGGCCTTGAGCCGCGCATGGATCGAGATCACCGGTTATTCCCTCGCTGAGATTCCAACCACTTCCCAATGGACCGAAAAGGCGTATCGAGAAAGGAAGAATTCGGCCATGGAGGAAATCGAAACGCTTTACTCGCTGGAACTGCGCAAGCAGCAGGGGGAATATCTTGTCCATTGCAAGGATGGAAACCAGCGCATTTGGGAATTCAGTTCTGTCTCTTTGGGCCGGCTGCCCGACGGGCGGCGCATGGCCATGAGCATGGCCTCTGACGTGACGGAACGCAAGCAGACAGAAGATAAACTGGCCTCCAGTGAAAGGCGTTTTCGCACCATCCTGCAAACTGCCCTGGATGGCTTCTGGATCGTGAACCCTGAGAGGCGCATTCTGGAAGCCAACGAAGCCTACTGTCAGATGAGCGGTTACAGCCAGCAGGAGCTTTGCGGTATGCGCATCGCAGAGCTTGATACTCAGGATTCCGATGTGGATACAACGATCCTCGCCAACAAAGCCCGAGAGCAGGGCCGCCTCCGCTATGAGTCCATTCACCGCCGCAAGGACGGGAGCCTCTTCTACGTCGATGTCAGCATCACCTATCTGCCCTTGGAGGGTGGGCACTTTGCTGTTTTCCTGCACGATATCACCGAGCGCAAGCGCGCCGAGCAGCAGATCCAGGAACTGGCCTACTTTGACGGCCTCACCAAGCTGCCCAATCGCCGCCTGATGATGGATCGTCTGCGCCACGCGATCATTGCCAATAGCCGAAGCCGCAGGAATGGCGCGCTGCTCTTTATTGACCTTGACCACTTCAAAATCCTGAACGACACATACGGCCACGCCGAAGGCGATCTGCTTCTGCAACAAGCGGCGCATCGCTTCACGGCCTCTGTGCGCGAAGGCGATACTGTGGCTCGCCTGGGAGGCGATGAGTTCATAGTGATTCTGGAAGATCTGAGCGAAAGCTCGCTGGAAGCCGCCGATCAGATTAAACAAATTGGCCATAAGATCCTCGACTCCCTCAGACAACCATTTACTCTTTCTGGTCGCCAGTACCTGAGCTCCGGCAGTATTGGCGCGGTGATGTTCCGGGACGCTCCGGACAGCCTGGACGACCTGTTGAAACTGGCCGATATCGCCATGTATCAGGCCAAAACCGCGGGGCGCAATACCCTGTGCTTCAACGACCCGGTAGTGCAGGCCGCTGTCAAAGCCCGTGCCTTGATGGAAGAGGATCTTCGCCTGGCAATCGCTCGAAACGAATTGCAACTTTACTACCAGCCGCAGATTTGCCAAGGCAGCCTGACAGGTGCCGAGGCCCTGATCCGTTGGATCAGTCCCAAACGAGGCATGGTAATGCCGGATGAGTTCATTTCCTTGGCCGAAGAAACGAATCTGATTCTGGATGTCGGGAACTGGGTTCTGGAAACCGCTTGTGCCCAAATTGTCGATTGGGCGAAGCGCCCGGAGACTCGCGAGCTGATCGTTGCCATCAATGTCAGCGCACGGCAGTTCCATCAGCCGGATTTCGTCGAGCGCGTACTCGGTGCGTTGGACAGCAGCGGAGCAGATCCAGGCAGACTCAAGCTGGAGCTCACCGAAAGCATGTTGCTGGACAACGTCGAGAATGTAATTGCCAAGATGAACCAGCTCAAACAGAAAGGCTTGTGCTTTTCTTTGGACGATTTCGGCACTGGATACTCATCGCTCGCCTACCTCAGCCGCTTGCCGATGGACCAGTTGAAGATTGACAAATCGTTTGTTCAGAATCTGCTGGCGGATCCTCATTGCGGAGCGATCGCTCAAACGATCATCGCCTTGGGCCAGACCCTGGGGTTGTCCGTCATCGCCGAGGGAGTGGAAGCGGAAGAACAACTGGAATTTCTTGAACGCATGGGCTGTAAGTCGTTTCAGGGATATTTGTTTGGCAAGCCATTATCCATAATGGATTTTGAAAGGCTGCTTAGCCCGGAATATTCATGAAGGCATAATAAGCGAAAGCCTCCTGTGCTGGAAACATATTGATCAGGCAGTGTTTACAGCTCAAAGAATAACCTTCGCTTGCCTGGTTTTAACTTATCCCTCGCCAAAATACCGATCTGCCGTTAAATCAAAAGATGGGTGCGGATCCAGTTTGACTCTCTGGGTGTAACGCTGGATCGCCTCTTCCAACCGTAGATGTTTTTGTAGATGGTCTTGCATCCAGGATTCGGCGAAAAACCTAATATTGACTCACCTTCCGGCGCTAAGGTACCTGGGCCAAAACCAGAGGGTCGACTTTCGAGTGCGTAATGAGTCTGTAAATGCTTGAAAAATATGGTCGGCCCTGGAGGACGATTTTAGAACTTTTCTACTCCACCCCGATGCTTGACGGCTCCTGTAGCAGAGGAAACGCCGCGCCCCGGCATACAACTCAATCCGTTCCATCGCGCCGCTCGGCTGCATCGTCCCAAACTGATGCCCCGCGCTGTCGTAGACGTACTCCTCCACCGCCGTCCCGGCTGCCTTGCGCACCCGCTGACCCTCCGCATCGTAAGAATAACTCGCCGTCCCGCCCAGGTACAACGATGCGCTCACGATCCGGTCCTCATCGTCGTACACGTAATTGTGTGTGCCGTAGCTCAAAACGTTCCCGGCTATATCGTCCTGCTGCTGTTGGGCC
>JBAVYF010000700.1:0-1513 GCA_049698655.1 Occallatibacter sp.
CGAAGATCTTACCCTCGAGGAGCGCGCCAAAGCGGAGCTCATCGTCGCCAAACAGCGCAACGGCCCCACCGGCAGCATCCCGCTCTATTTTCTTGCGGAACTGTCCAGCTTTGAGAACCCCGAACCCGAGAGGAGCTAGCAACTCAATCCACAGCGAAAGGAGAACCTTGCCTCATCCGCCGGAGCGCCGGACGGAGCTTCAAAGCAATGTCGTGAACGCAAAAAGGCCCGCTGCGAGGCGGGCCTTTTTGTCGCACACTCGCACTCACACTCACACTGCCATTCCCCTCCACCGCTTCGCTCGTGCCACCCAAGCCGCCACATCGGGCCCACCGATGCGTTCGTAGTCCGCAATACGCCGCGTCTCGAACGCCAGCAGCAAACTCGCCGGCGCGCAACTGTTCACGCCCGCCACCGTCAGCGGCCCCATGGCGCCGTCCTCATCCAGGTAGAGCGGCCCTGGCCCGCTGGTATTCGCCGTCCAAACATCGTTCACCGCCGCCTGCAGCAGCTTCACCGCCGTGCCGTCGCCCTGGTTCACCCCATCGTCCAGCACGCAATTCGCCACCGTCTGGTCGTTCATCTGCGCCAGCAGCAGCGGCGTCCAGTATTTTGACTGGTAGAACTGCTGCACAGCGTAAGCCCGCGCCGCCGGCCCGCAGCTCAAGATCCGCGCGAAATCGGCAGGCCATGTGTAGGAGTTGATGCCGCTGATGGCCTGTGCCGTCTGCTTGCGTTGCGCCACGTCGGGCGGGTCGCCAGGCTTCACCCGCACCGGATCGGCAGCGGGCAAATACTTCCGCTGCGCGTCCTCCGAATCCATCATGTAGCTATAAGCCGGTAAGAATTGCGCCATCGCGCCTCCAAAAAGATAGTTGGAAATTATCTGATTTTGAGCAAATAGTTTTTGCGCGGCGCTCCATCCAGTGTTTGCCGCCGGCTTCTCGGGTCCGGCGGCGTCGAGCTGGAGCGCCGCGCTTCGCGCGAGCGGCGGCGAGTCTCCGCGCCGCCGTCGGTGTCGCCCTGAGCCTTGCGGCTCATCCCGTGGGGATATATGAGCGACCATCTTAGCCCGCGCAAGTCGTCAGGCGATCTGTGCGAAGGTCCCGCCCGTCACGTCGTCTACAATGCCTTCCTCGGTCACTGTACCGGTCACGGTCGCTATGGTGCCGTCCGTGTTGGTATAGGTCCATGTGATGGCGATCGGTTCTGCGCCCCCCGTGGGCGTTGCCGTTGCGGGAATGGGCGCCTCAAACGTCAGCCCGGTAGGATCGGTCGGGACGAGATTAACCGGGAAGTTGGCGGGGTCGGAACTGCTCACAGCAGCTTGCGCGGCAACGGTCGCAAAGGGCGCGCCGCTGAAAGTGGGAGCGACCTGGAAGACCGGCGTCTGGCCAGGCTGAATCGGAACGAGTGGCATGGGATCTCCAATCTGGGACATCACGCCGCCCAGCACGCGGTTAAACTCGTGTCGTAACATGCGCTCGATCCGCTCCAGCACCGCGAGCGTCTT
>JBAVYF010000701.1:0-11306 GCA_049698655.1 Occallatibacter sp.
GCCGCGGCGGGCAAAGCCGGCTTGACGACCGGCTGGGAGGAGTTGCCGCCGGCGGCAGAAGCCGAGTCAGGTACCTGTGAATCGGCGCCCGGAGTAGTGCCGGAAATCCCGGAAGGGGGCAAATCAGCCACGACGGGCTGCGGCGGAGGGGGAATGTTCTGCGCGACGGCTGAGGGCTTGAGAAGGGAACCGGCGGACGGCGAAGAGGCTACAACGCCGGGCTGCAGGCCGGCCGTTGAGGCTCCCTGAGCGCTGCGGCTGCCCATTGAGTAGCCCACTCCGAAACAGAGACCGCACAGCAGCACCAGACCGAAAAAAAGCCCCAGCAGCAGCATCGGGCCCAGCGTCAGTTCAGTGTCGCGCTGCTGCTCGACCGGCGGATGTTCATCCTCGTCAATATCTTCGTGCATTAAGCATCCTCTTTTTGCCGAATGTTATGTCTATCCGGACCGAGATGAACGGGGGTCCGATTGAGACTTGTGGGATCCCACCCCTTGCGACAAAAGCAAAAACGTCGCAAGGGGTGGGGCGCCCAACTTATATGCTTAGTCCAATTCGAGGCAGCCTACTTCTTTTCCGCCGCTGCCATAGCTGTCGCGCCCAGCTTGTTGAAGAGCGTCATCATCTCCAGGGGCAGCGGGAAGACGATGGTGGTGTTCTTCTCGACGCCGATCTCGGTCAGCGTTTGCAGGTAACGCAACTGCAAGGTCAGGGGCTCGGTGGCCAGCAGGGCAGCCGCTTCCACCAGCTTCTGGGCAGCCGCGAGCTCTCCCTCGGCGTGGATGATCTTGGAGCGTTTTTCGCGCTCGGCCTCGGCCTGCTTGGCCATGGCGCGCTGCATCTGCTCGTGAAGATCCACTTGCTTGACCTCGACCGAAATCACCTTTACGCCAAACGGCTCCGTCCGCTGGTCGATGATCGACTGGATCCGCAGGTTGAGCTTGTCGCGATGGCTGAGGAGCTCGTCCAGCTCCACCTCGCCCAGCACCGAGCGCAGTGTGGTCTGCGCAAACTGCGAGGTCTGGTAGACGTAGTTGACCACTTTGATGGCCGCGTCGTTGGGGTTGACCACGTAGAGCGTGACCACCGCGTTCACCTTGATGGAAACGTTGTCGCGGGTAATCACGTCCTGGGGTGGAACCTCCAGCACGTCCTGGCGCAGCGAGATGCGAATCATCTGGTCAAACGGCCGAAAGACCAGAATGATGCCGGGGCCTTTGGGCGTTGGCAGGGCGCGGCCCAGCCGGAAGATCACTCCGCGTTCATACTCGCGGAGAATCTTGATGGAGTTGAGCAGGTAAAGGACGACGATGGCTACAAAGATCAGGACCGGGGTAGACAGATCAGGCATTGGAATTCACTCCTTGCTTACGACCGAATTGTACTCCAACAAAGTTAATCAGGGGACTGCGGCGGCCTTTGCGATTGAACCGGCTCCACGCGCAGCTTGTAGTTGTCCAGGGCCACGACGCGCACGGGCGTACCGGCCGGCACGGGCTCACTGGCCACTGCGAGCCAGATTTCGCCCTCCACGAGAACATGGCCTTCTGGCGAAAGCAGTTCCATGGCCCGGGCGCGGCTGCCCACCAGGGCCGATGGGCCCAGGCGGGATTTCATGCGGCGGGCGCGCACCGCCAGGCGAACAAGAAAGACGGTGATGGCTCCGAAGGCGGCGCTGACCGCAAGGGCCACCCAGGGGCTGATGGCCATCTCCGGCACGGGCGCAGCGACCAGCGTAAGAGTCCCGAAGGTGAGGCAGACGATTCCCGCGATGGCCAACGCGCCGTGGCCGCCAAACTTCGCTTCCAGCAGCAGCAAAACCATCGCCGCTATCAGAAGCATGACCGCCGTGTACCGAATAGGCAGCAGGTTGAGCGCAAAGATGGCCAAGAGCAGCATGAGCGTCCCCAGCGCGCCGGGGACGATGGTGCCGGGAGAGTTGAATTCCAGATAGATCAGCAGCGCGCCGCAGACGGCGAAGAGCAGCGCAATGTTGGGATTGACCAGCCAGCCTAGCAGCTCTTCGCGCAGGGTGGGCCGGAACACTTCAATCCGCGCGTCAGCCAGATGAAGAGTGAGTTTTGTCCCGTCCATGCGGGTGATCTCTCGGCCATCGAGCGCACGCAGCAGCTCCCAGTCGTTCGAGGCGGTCAGGTCGATCAGGTGCTGATCCAGCGCCTCCTGGGCGGTGTACGAGTGCGACGAGTGAACGGCGGCTTCGGCGGCTTCGGCGTTGCGATTGCGGCGGGTAACGTAGGAGCGGAGGAAAGCTTCGGCATCGTTCTCGATCTTCTGGCTCATGGTCGCGTCGGGCTGGGGGCCGAACTCCATCACCGGATGGGCCGCTCCGGCGTTGGTGCCGGGAGCCATGGCGGCAATATCCGCCGACTCCAGCAGGAAAAATCCGGCTGACCCGGCGCGCGCCCCCGCCGGAGCCACATAAACGATGACCGGAACCTTCGAGGAGAGAATTGCTCCGGCCATGGTGCGGGTAGAGTCGAGCAGCCCACCGGGAGTGTCAAGCTCGACCAGCAGAGCATGAGCGCCGTCGGAGTTAGCGCGGGCAATCGCCCGGTCCAGTTCGCCCTGCGTAACCGGCTGGATGGTGTCGTCCAGGACAAACTTGTCGACCAGCGGCTGCTGGGCAAAAACCTGTGAACTCAGCCCGCAAAACGCACCCAAACCAATCAGAACCGCAAACCTTATAACGCGCTGCATCATGGCTTGCTCCTTAAAGCTCGGCCTTTGGCGCTTTTCTCAGCTCTTTGATAACTTGACCGCCGAGCAACATGTAAAACACGCCGACAAAAAAGATCGTCGCAAAACACAGCGGAACCACGTACCGATTTTCTTCGGGTGGAAAGTATCCCTTGCCGCTCCAGTAAAGGAAAAGCGGAGCAAAGCTGACGGTCACTCCTTGCAGTGCCGCCACAATCCAATAGAGAGGCGAACGCACAATCTTCACCCATTTGGAATTGACTTCAATGGTTACTTTACCCATGCCAAACTCTCCTTGTGAGTGAAGCCACTGTTAAAGCATTTCTCTAGGGTTCCATCCTCGCAACGCTTTAATTGCAATGCAAGAAAGCCAATTTACCTCTTCAGCCCCCCCCTGGCCTCAATCTGCCGGTGCAGTTCCAGCGCTGGCTCGCTCTTCGGGTCAATCCGCAGGGCTGCATCAGCGTTCTGCCGGGCTTCCTCCAGATGGTTGGCCGCAAGGTTCAGCCGGCCCAGCACCAGGTACGCATCGACCGACGGCATCAATTTCAGCGATGTAACTGCCTCTTTGCGGGCAGCTTCGGCGTCGCCGGTGCGCTCGCGAATCTCCGCCAGCCCGGCGTGAGCCGCGGCAACCTTGCCGTCAGCTGCCACGGCGGCTTGATAGAGCCGCTCGGCCTCCAGCAGCAGGCCGCGATCCAGGTAGTCATGAGCCTGAGCGGAGAGCGTCTGCGCCCGCTCCCGCGGCCCCTGAGAAGCCAGCCGTGAGGCTTCCATCTGCTCCAGCATGAGGGCGGCCTGGTGGAAAGCGACCTCGTCAAAGCCGCGCTCGATGCGCTCCAGCGGATCGGCCTTGGCCCCGGCTTCCTCCTCCGCCTCGTCCGAACCGGCGGCCGGCTGCGCTGTGAGCGGTTTGGCTGGTCCGGGCTTGGCCGGTCCGGGCTTGTCTGGCTTTGTCCAGGCCCTCTGGACCGTCTGGGCCTCGCTGTCGTTGGGATGCAACCGCAGACACTGGTCCAGCTCTGTTAAGGCTTCGGCGGTGTTGCCGTGGCGCTTGAGGCTGACGGCCAGGCTGAAGTGGTAATCGGCCCCATTGGGGTCGGCGGCCACCGCCTGGCGGAAGAGCGGAGTGCCGTCCTTGCCACCACGGGCGAGCGCAACTCCCTGGTTGTTCAGAACCTCAGCCAGCGGCAGCACACGGGCCACGCCGGCAAAGGCCTCCTCGGCGCGGGCGTAATCGCCGGAAAACAACAGCGAGAGTCCGCGGAAGAAGCCGGCCTCGAGGGCATCGTCGGCGTTGGCATCGTTGTCCCCCACCCTGGAAAAAGCTTTCGCCGCCTGCTCGTACTGCTGGCTGGCGTAGTCCTCGCGCCCCAGCGCCATCCAGGCAGGGCTGAACCCCGGGCTGAGCAGGACGGCCGAGTTCAGGTGGCGCAGACGCTCCTGCTGGTCGGGCTCGGTGATGCCGCGAATGTACTGCTCGAAGGCGTCCACGCGCAGCCCGGAGCCGGCAGCCACAAAGGTTTCTTCGGAGACTTTGAAGCCGGGATCGAGCTGCCGGGTCAGCTTCCAGGCCAGCGAGTTGAAGACCGGGATCAGATCGTGCATCTCGCCGCGGGCGGTCACCGCCTCGCTCATGCGCAGGTGGGGCACGTCCACCAACTGCGCCTCAGCCACAATTCCCGTGCCGTCGGTCAGGTAGCTGCCCACGATGATCGAATCGGCGTCCAGCGTCTCGGCCAGCTTGAGCGAACTGGCGCGCGCGGGGTGAAAGCCTTGCGGCAGTCCCAGGTGGTCGAGCGCATACACGCGGTCCGCGCGGCTCATGGGGGCGAAACCCGCCGACCCCAGACGGCTGCTCAGAATCTCCGCCGAGGCCTCGCGAATCCACTCCAGGCTGGGCTGCCCGGTGCGGTTGTCAAAGGGCAGCACCAGCAGGATGCGACCGCCTGAAGAGGGGCCGGCTTCCGCGGGCATCTGCGAAGAAGCGGAAAGGGAGATGCAGAGAGACAGCGCAAGACCCAGTCCCAGAGAGGCGGCCAGTTGCCCAACTCGGCCTGAACGAGATGAAAAAAATGTATGCACAACACGCTGATTATAGGCGCTGCGGCTTGCGGGCGGCGGATGGAGCGAACGCGGACCGCGCAACAACAGCAGGCGAACCGAAGAAACTCCGTGGTTCCGCAGGCTGCCCCTGGCCTCAGGAGTCCGCCGCCTCACCGCCGGCGCCGCCAGAAGTCCTCCCTGCCGGCGGTTTCCAAAGGATGAAAAAACTCTCATTCAGGAGTGGATTTTCCGCCCTGGCCTTTCGCATTTGGAACCACCGCATTGGGAACCACAAATAATCAGACAAAAGTAACCTTATGCCCGCTTGATTCTTGACGATTCCTCAATTGAGGCGGCCATAGCCCCGCCGCACTCCAAACGGCTCCATCAAGCGCCGGTTTCCACCGACGGCACGAGCCATTTGGCTGGTTGTGGCGAGAGAAAGAAAGCCTCACGCCCCGGAGGAAGTTTCAAATGCAAAGAGTGCGTTCGTTCATGCGATGGTTGACCGTGGCTTTTCCGGTAACCCTGGCATTGGCATGGGTGTCGGCAGCGTTGGCGGCGCCCCCCGCACTTATCATCCTGAGTCCAGGTTCGGTCACAGCAGGCGGCGCTGCGTTCACGCTGACCATCACCGGAAAGGACTTCACATCGGTCTCGACTTTGGCGTGGGACGGCGTCGCGCTGACGACGACCTATAAAAGCGCCGCACAACTGACGGCCTTGGTTCCTGCCAGCCTGATCGCCAGCGAGGGCACGGCCAGAATCACGGTGACTACGGTCGGCGGCGCCACGTCCGGTGCTACCTTGATCATCAATCCGCCCCCGCCCGCCATCTCCGCGCAGGCGATGACCTATAAGAGCGCCACACAGCTTACGGCCGCAGTCCACACCAACCTGGTCAACACCGTCAACGGAACCTTCCCCGGAGCCGCGCTCGACGTCAATCCGCCCTCGCCTGCCATCACCAGCCTGAGCCCGAGTCGAATCATTGTCGGCAATGGCGCCTTTGCGATGAACGTTTACGGAAAGAACTTTACCTCGACGGCGGTTGTCAATTGGGGAACAACGCCGCTGGTGACGATCCGCACGGGAGGGGAGACGCTCTCGGCTCAAGTCCCTGCCAACCTGGTTGCAACCGTAGGTACGGCCAGCGTGACGGTGACCACGGCTGGGGGAACATCGGCACCGGTCAGCTTCACCATTGCGCCGCCAAGCCCCGCGATCGCCAGCCTGAGCCCGAGTTCGGCCGCAGCTGGTGGGGCTACATTCACGCTTACCATCAACGGCGCTAATTTTGTCCGGAACATGAACATCTTGTGGGGATCAACGTGGGTAGGCGCAACCTACATCAGCGCCACGCAGGTGACTACGACGATCCCGGCCAGCCTGATCGCCTCCGCCGGCGAGGACGGTGTCGTGCTCTACGCTCCCGGCATCGCCTGGTCGAATTCCGCTTACTTCACCATCAACCCGTCGCCTCCAACCATTACCAGCCTGGGCCCTGCTTCGGGTGCCGCCGGGGGGGCAGGGTTCATGCTGACCATCAACGGCAAGGCTTTTACCCCCGGAGCGACCTCCATCTGGGGCACAACCCCTCTGGGCACGATCTACGTCAGCCCGACGCAGTTGACGGCTGCTGTCCCGGCCAGTCTGATCGAGAACTCCGGCACGGGCAGCGTCACGGTCACCACGGCGGCGGGCACATCGGCTCAGGCCACCTTCACCATCAACCCGGCACCGCCGGAAATCAACGGGCTAAGCCCCGCTGTGGCCACGGCGGGCGGGGCTGCCTTCACGCTGACCATCAGCGGACAGTACTTCACGCCGGCTTCAATAGCGAAGTGGGGATCGACCGCCCTGGCGACCACCTATATCAGCCAGACGCAGCTGATGGCTGCGGTTCCAGCCAGCCTGATCGTCACTGCCGGCTCGGCCGTGGTCACGGTCACCACGGCGGCAGGCACATCGGCTCCGGTCACCATCACCATCAACCCGGCGATTAGAATCACCACCACCACGATGCCGGCCGGAACCGCCGGCAACGCCTACTCCGGGCCGATTCATGTCACGGGCGGCTCGCCCGGATACTCATGGACAGTTACGGGTCTGGCAGACGGCCTGTCCTTTTCCAACACTTTCGACAGTACGCTGACCATTACCGGGACACACGCCTCGCCCGGCACGGTAACATTCCAGGTCTCCGTGCAGGACACCTTCGGCGCTACCGCCGGTCCGGTAACCTACACCATCAATTTCGGCGCCGGCCCGAGCGGCGTTAACAACAGTAACCTCAACGGAAGCTACGTCTGCCTGTTCCAGGGCTCAATCGATACTGACGGCACACGATGGGCCTCTCTGGCCAGTTTTCAAGCCGACGGCCAGGGTAACTTCATCAGCGGCATCTTCGATACCAACAGCTATGACATCGGCTCGGCCTCGGGCGCCATGACCGGCAGCTACAGCGTCGGCTCGGACAACAACGGCATGGCGTCCATTCACACGATTCTGACCAATGGCGCCGCGGGAATCCAGACAACGCAATGGGCGATTGCGCTCAGCAGCGCCGCTCAACCGGCGCAGCAGTTCCGCATGATCGAAGCCGATGACCTGGGCACATTGCCCTCCTACCAGCAAGGCGCAGCCAACTGCTACCTGGCCACAACCAGCGCCTTTGCCGACAGCGCCATCAGCGGTAACAGCTTTGCCTTTTCCCTCGACGGCGAAGACAACAGCGGCAACATGAAAGCCGCGGTTGGCCTTTTCAGCGCCTCCGGCGGAAAGATCACGAGCGGCATGATTGACAGGGCCCAGGGCGGCAACGCAACCGTCCAGACCTACGCTTTCACCGCAACCTACACCGCGCCGGACCCAGCCACGGGCCGCTTCACCATGGCCCTCACCGGCGCCGGCAGCTCCACCGGCTTCATCGTCTACATCATCGACGCCAACCGCATGTTCATCCTGGATAACACCTCGAATGACGGCGAACAGGCAGGAAACATGCGCGCGCAACAGCAAGCGCCCTACTCCGCAGCCAGCATCAATGGCCCATTCGTTCTTTACATGCGGGGGGCCGAATTCAACTCGGGCGGCAGCATGCCGTCAGGCTTCTACTCTCATCTCTTCCAGGGCACAAGCGACGGCTCTGGGAACATGACGATCAACCAAAGCTACACGGACGACGCCGGCGCCTACTCTGCCGGCAACTCGAACGGCGGCACGGCCGCTCTCGCCTTTGACTCCGCCCATCCCGGCCGCGCCACATTCCCATCGGCCGGCGGCACAACCTATCTCTACCTGTTCAACACCGGCAGCGCCTTTGAAATGAGCGTGGGCGACAACGGCTCCCTGGATTCGGGCTGGCTGGAGCCGCAAACGGCTCCGCAGACGCCGGGCGGCTTCACCAGCGCGGCCCTGGCCGGCAATTACCTCTTCGGCAACCTGGCGCTGTTGAATATCGAGCCGAACAGCAGCGTGGGAGTGCTCGGCGTGACCGCCAGCGGAGTGATCAATGCCGCCCTCACCACCACCAGCCGGGGTACCTTGTCCTGGGATCAATCAACAAGCATGACCTACAGTTGGGATGCAACGGCTCCCGGCTCGGGTACTTTCCTCGTCGCCAATGGGACGCAGGGAGAAGCCAGTTGCGCGGTCATCAGCGCGACGAAGTTCGTCTGCACGCCCCAGGCCGACCCAGCGCCCAGCGTCCAGGTGAACGAGCAGTAAGTAGTGGGCCAGTTTGAAAGGTACGCGCCTTCATACGTTGCGGAAAAACTCATTGCATTGAAATGGCACGACTTCACAGCTTGCGGAACAACTCAAAACGGAGGAAGGCGGGATTCGGAGGGAGGCGGGGGTTTCAACCCCCGCATGAAGCCAGCAAAATTAACGTGGGCTTTAGCCCCGGAGGGACATTTCCAGTAAATTTCACTCGAAATCCCGAGTTTTTCCGTAGTCTGATTAGCCCCTGAGGGGCTTTGCCTAAAACGCGGCAAATGGTCTTCCTGCCCAAAAGGCCCGCTTCTTGCCCAAAAAGTCGGCGCTTGTCCCAAAAGTCGCAAGGGCTTTCCGGTGCAATGTTGCAGCGCAATCCTATGGTCAGTCCTCACGTAAAACGGACAGCTTGGCGTGGCGAAGGCGAACAGGATCTGCAATCACGTCAATCTCTGCGATCTTTTCATCCTTGATCGTCAGGCTGAGCACCAGCCTCAGTTGGCGACGAAGCACGACGATGAGTCCCACTGTCCCGTTAACAACGGCAACGCGCGCGAATTGTGCGAGACCGGAGTTCGTGACCGTTTCCTTTACAACTTTATGCGCGCCGTGAACCTCGGTGGCTGCCCCTGGCGGTAGAGCAATTCGGTCGGCTCGACGCACAACATCTGGGTCAAGCACCGCAAGAAGCGCATTCATATCGCCGGTTCGAGAAGCCGCAAGGAAGGCCTCGACGATTTTTCGCTGCTGGTTCAGGTCCACATTGCTGGTCGTACCGTGTCCCTGGACCCGAAGGCGGGCACGGCTGGCAAGTTTCTTTGCCGCCACCGGCGTGCGTCCGACAATCGGAGCAATCTCATCGAACGGCATGGCGAAGACGTCGTGAAGCACAAATGCCAGACGTTCGGCAGGTTGCAGAGTATCAAGCACTACCAGCAGTGCCAGACCAACGGAATCGGCCATCATCGCTTCTTGTTCCGGGTCAAGCCAACTTGCGAGGTTCATCTTTATCTGCGAGATTGGCAGCTCCAGAGACTCTTCCCGACGGGACTTCCGGGAACGCAGCATATCAAGACATACCCGGGCGACGACAGTGGTCAGCCATCCGCCCAGGTTTTCCACGCTGCGACTGTCTGAACGGCTAAGGCGCAGCCAGGCTTCCTGGACAGCATCGTCCGCTTCGTTCAAAGAACCAAGCATTCGATAAGCTACTGCCCGAAGATGGCCGCGGTGGGTTTCGAATCGCTCTGCCAGCCAATCAGATTGGTCCATGGTCACCTTTCTCTGTTTCGCTCCGTCATGGTACTGACGAACCAAATCGCCCTGAGGTGACACGGAGCACTCGAAGTAGCGACTCGAGTCCGCCCGGGCTGACTATTGCAGGAAATTGTAATGGACCTGCCCGCCGGCTTGGCCGCAAGGCATAAGGGGCATTTCTTCGTCTGAAACGTGAAAAAGGAGACATTCATCATGCGTGTGCTTATGGCTCAATTCAAAATCAAGGTAGAAGCTCTGGAACACTTTGAAGCAGCTCGAGAGAAGATTCTTTCGGCACTTTCACGGGAGCGGCCGAAGGGTGTCCGCTACACGTGGTGCGGGCTTGCGGACGGAGCGAGCTTTGTTGGCTGGCTCGAACTGGACGAAGGCGTGGAGAATCCTCTGCCAGGCATGGAAGCTGGAAGAGAGTTCATGGAAAGGATAAAGGGCTGGGTTGTCGAGCCGCCGATTCGCGAGGAACTGCGGGTTGTCGGGTCCTACCGCTCCGTCCACTAGGCGTCTCCGTCCATAACCAGGTAATCCGCTTCAGGAGGGTGCTCGAGTGTTCACAGCTTATATTTTTGTAACGATTCTGGCCGTAGCAGCGAATCTTTATGCCGCGACGAACGATTTTAGACGTCTCGAATGGGTTCTTGCCAACATGAACCGATTGGGGATACCGAGTTCTTATCTTTCCACGCTCGGTGCTCTAAAGACCGCTGGAGCACTCGGACTACTTGCTGGTTTCGCCCTGCCCAGTGCAGGAATCGCGGCAGGGATCGGTCTGGTTCTGTTTTTTGTCGGTGCTATTGTTTTCACCCTTCGCGCTCACTGGTACTCCCATCTTCCGTATCCGGCCTTGTGGCTCTTGCTGGCTGTTGGGTCGCTCGTGTTGCGAGTGACTTCGGCATAGAAACCTTCAGGTAAAATCGGATTCCCCGTGCTTTCCCCATGGCTGCCGTACGACGCTGTCTTCATCGGTAACCCGAATGTGTGCAGGGCGCCCGGCCTTCGGTCGATCCGGCAGCACGGATGACAGACGCCATTCGCTCTCCACGCCGAAGGCATTTACCCCGCCGCGTGGCCCGAAGGGCAGTCAGCCCCACCGCAGGTCCTTGCATATAATTACCACCTTTCGTTGCACAATCAAATCTGGAGAAGCCCGCATGACTGAAGCCATCGAAACCACCCCCGCCCCAATCGAGACGAAGGTTCCCTTCGCCGCCGCCACAAACCCCGCCGTCGCTCGCTGCGTGTGCGCCTGGATACGCGTCAATAAGGCGGAACTCGCAAAAGGCAAAAGCAAGTATGAGGCCTCCTGCGCAGCTAACCGTGCCTACCGCGACGCCATGCCGCCGCTTTCTGGCGACGAAAACATCCGCGACTTCATCGCCTGCGTCACTCACGCCATGATTGCAGACATAATCAGGGATGATTCGGGCAGCAAGCTCCTCTACGCCGCCCAGGTCGCTCACACCACAACCCGCGCCCAGTCCACGGCTCCAAAAGCAGCCGCCTGAAGGGTACCCCCCTCCCCCCCTATACCCCTGGGGGGTATAAATTTCCCC
>JBAVYF010000702.1:0-7744 GCA_049698655.1 Occallatibacter sp.
TACTAATCCAGTCGTGCCTACCATATTTATCAACAACATACATTGAAGGCCAAATTTTTTCTCTCTGTTCAACTTCACCTGCCTCCTTACTCATCCCGCAGCGTCTTGGCCGGGTCGATGCTTGCAATTCTCAGAGCGGGCACCGTCGTGGCGAGCAGCGTGACCGCGACCAGCGTCAGCACCACGGCCAGGAGGGTTGGCGCGTCGTAGACGCCGACGCCGTAGAGTACGCTACGCAGCGCCCGTAGCGCGCCCGTGCATAGGATCAAACCCGCGATGAGCCCCAACGCCGAGGCGCGCGCTCCCGCCGAGCCAACCTGGACCATGGCTTGCCGGATGCTCGAACCCAGGGCGATGCGGATACCGATCTCACGGGTTCGCTCGGCCACCATGCTGGCCACCAGCGCAAAGATGCCCACGGCGCTCAACAGCAACGCCAGCGCGGCCATGGCGCCGAGCAGCGCAACTTCGATGCGCTGAGTCGTCAGGGTCTCGGCCCGCAGATCGTTCATGCTGTAGAAGCCGGAGAAAGGCAGGCTGGGGTCGGCGCTGGCCAGGGCGCGCTGCATCTGGGCGGTTAGTCCCTCCACCGGGCCGGCGGTGCGGACGATCCAACTGGGCTGGAACCAGATGTGAACCAGCGTCAGCAGTCCGGGCTCCATCTGCGCGGCGGGAATATACATGGTTTGTTCGCCGGTGAGTGGCGCGGCATCGTCAAAGCACGGCGAAAGTTGCACATCGGCGACCACGCCCACGATCACTTCATTCTTGTTCAACGTGCGGCCCACTGGATTCGCACCGTGAAAAAATTTGCGCGCAAAGCTCTGGTTGACAATGGCCACCGGCTGGGCATGGGGGCCGTCCGAGGCGCTGAAACCGCGTCCCGCCAGCAGCGGAATGCGCAGCGTGTCGAAGTAGCCGGGGGTTACGTACACCATGTCGGTTTCGGCTTGATGACCGGCCTCCGGGCCATCGTGAAGGGCGATGCCGGTGTTCAAGGGGCGCTCATAGGGCAGCGTGAGGCCGACGGCGGCGCTCTGAACGCCGGGAATCCGCTGCATGGCGGCGGTGCTTTCGTCCAGCAACTTCAAGAAAGTGGTCCGGTCATGGTAGCGCGCGTCGTCCAGCGAGGCCTTGGCGGTCATCACGCCGGCGGCGTCGAAGCCCGGCGGCAGGGTTTCGAGATGGATCAGAGTACGGATCAGCAGGCCGGAGGCGGCCAGCAGCACGACGGTCAGTGCGACTTCAGCGGCGATCAGCGATTGGCGCAGGCGCAGACGGCTTGCGCCGGCGACGGTGCGGCTGGAGATCGAGGAGCGCAGATCGACTTTGCGCGTGGTGAGCGCGGGCAACATGCCAAACAAAACGCTGGTGGAGAGCGAAACCAGCAGCGTGAAATCCAGTACGCGGTTGTCGAGCGGAACGCCGGCCACGGGCAGAAAGCCTTCCGGCAAGAGCGAGAGCAGCCCGTGCAGGGCGGCATAGCCCACGGCCACGCCAGCGAGGCCGCCTGTGAGGGCCAGCAGCAGATTCTCCACCCAGAGCTGTTTTTGAATCTGCCATCGGGAGGCGCCCAGCGCCAGTCGCGTGGCCATCTCCGGCGTGCGCCGCGCCATGCGCACCAGCGTCAAGCCAGCCAGGTTGGCGCAGGCTATCAACAGAATGAATCCCGCAGCCAGCATCAGCGTCAGCGCCTTGGGGCGCAGCTCCGCGGCTTGGCCCTTTTGCAGCGGCACGGAATAATACGTCACCCGCGCGCCAGGATTTTGCTTTGTGGCCGTCGCAGCCCAGGCGCGATTGATCTGGGCATCGGCCTGCTGCCAGTTCGCGCCCTCGCGCAGCCGCGTGATCACCCAATAGTTGTGGCCCCCTCCCTCGCTTTCGCGGCTGGGTTGGAGCGGCGTGTACACATCCGCATTCAAGGGCGTGGTTGCACCCTGGGGCAGAATGCCGATGACTGTATAGGGCTCGCCTTTGAGCAGAATGCTCTGGCCAAGCAGATTGCGGTCGCCGGCAAAAGTAGTGCGCCAAAGCCCGTAACTCAGAATGGCGGTCTTGGGCCCGTGGGGACGGTCCTCGGCCTCTGTGAAGTTGCGCCCGGCAGCGGGATGAATCGCCAACACATCCAGATAGTGCGCCGAGATGCGCCCGGCATGCAGGTACTGGACCCTCTGGCCAGCCTGAAGATTGACGCCGGAGACGCCCCAGCCGGAGACGGCCGAAACCAGCGCTGGCACTTGGTCGCGCAACTGCTCCCACTCTTCGCCGTTCAAGATGCTGTGCCCATCGGAGGGCTGTGCGCCGGTGACGCGGGTGAAGATGGTGCCCATGCGCTCCGGCTGCGCGTAGGGCAGGCTCTTGAGCATCAGCGCATCGACGATGGAGAAGATGGCAGTATTGGCGCCGATGGCAAGCGCCAGGGTGAAGATCACCGTCGCGGTGAAGCCGGGATTGCGGCGCAACTGCCGCACGGCAAACTTGAGATTCTGCGCGAATGTGCTCATCGAAATCCTCTCTCCCCTACCAGGTCAATCTTCTTCTACCCGCTGCACCTCTCATACGCGCACTCAACACATCTTGTTCTATGGCGAAAGATGAAATCGCTGCCGGGCATGAGAAACGGAGGCTGAAGCTCCATTCTTATTGAAGGCAATTCGAGCGCCAAAGCAGAATTTTCGCCAACTGTAATGAATCGTGGCAGTTATGTCGATTGGCGATCTTTTAGGCCAAGGATGCAGTGTCCGGTTGCGAACAGCGGTGTGCGCGAACGCACAGTGGCAGCGTTGGTGGAGAAGAGAGAGTCGGGAACAGGCGCAGACACCGCCCGCTGTGGCACCCTAGATGTCAGGAGTTTGCCCATTATGCCCGCTGAGAACCCTGCCGTCGTTGCCGCCGCCGAAGAGCTTCACGCCTGGGAGACGGGCGGAGCTGATTCCGCCGAGGCGCTTTCCGCATGGGTCGGGGCGCGTCTGGCGGCGTACGAGGCGGCGCTGGCCGCGCTGCTGGCCGTCGAGGGCGTGCGCACGCCGGAAAACTCGCTGCGCCTCTACGATGCGGCCATTGAGCAGCTCAGCCTGGCCGGCGCGCAGGCCGTCGTGCTGAACTCCGTGGCTGCCGACAAGGCGGTGCGCGATCAGGCGCAGATGGAAGCGCAGCGGGTAGCGCAGGCCGCGAGCGCACTGAGCCTGAACCGAGCCGTTTATGAGGCTTTGGCCGCCATCAATCTGGAAGGGGCTGGCGCGCTTGATGGAGCTGGAGCGGCCACAAAGCACTACGTCGAGCGGACGCTGCTCTGCTACCGGCTGGCCGGAGTAGACAAGGACCAGGCCACGCGCGACCAACTGCATGCCCTGCATGATAAGGCCACGCAGCTCTCACTCGAGTTCAGCCGCAACATTCAGGAGGACGCGAAGACCATCGAGGCGACCGAGGCCGAGCTGGACGGGCTGCCGGCCGACTACATTGCGCGGCACCAGGTTCAAAAGACGGGGCCGGACGCCGAGGGCCGCATCACGCTCTCGACCGACCAGCCCGACATGCAGCCAGTGATGACCTTTGCCTCGAGCGCCGCGCTGCGCGAGCGCATGTTCCTGGCCTACAACACCCGCGCCTACCCGGCGAACAAGCAGATTCTTCTGGACCTTCTGGCCACACGCCGGGAGATTGCCGACGTGCTCGGCTTCCGCAGTTGGGCTGATCTGGCCACCGCCGACCAGATGATGAAATCAGCGGCCAACGTGCGCGACTTCCTGGCCAAACTCAACGAAGCCAGCCTGGAGGGCGCCCGCCGCGAGTACAAACAGATTCTCGATTTCGCGCGCCAGCGCGAGCCGGAGCTTGCGGCCATCGACATCACCAGCCGCGGCTACTGGTACGAGCAGTTCCGCCGCTCGGTCTTCGACTTCGACTCGCAATCCGTGAGGCCTTACTTTCCCTATGCGCAGGTAGAGGCCGGCGTGCTGGAGACGGCGGCCAAATTATTCAAAATTGAGTTCCGCCGCTCGACCACGCTCGCATGGCACCCGGCCGTCTCCGTCTTCGATGTCTTCGACGGCGGCCAACTCGTGGGACGCTTCTATCTCGACATGCACCCCCGCGAGGGTAAGGACAAGTGGTTCTCTGCCGCTCCGGTGGTGACGGGTGTGCGCGGCCGCGCTCTGCCCGAGGCTGCGCTCATCTGCAACTTCCCCGATAGCGATTCTGAAGACCCCGGCCTTCTGCAATACTCCGATGTGGTCACCTATTTTCACGAGTTCGGCCACCTGATGCACGCCATCCTGGGCGGCCAAACCGAGTGGGCAGGCATCTCCGGCTTTGCCACCGAGGGCGACTTCATCGAGGTCCCATCACAGATGCTGGAAGAGTTTTTCCGTGACGAAAAGCTGCTCCAGGCCTTCGCGAAGCATTATCAGACGGGCGAAACGCTCCCCTCCGAAACCATCCGGAAGATGAAGCTGGCCGGAGCCTTCGGACGCGCCGACTGGGTCCGTTCGCAGCTCTACTACACCACGCTCTCGCTCGATCTGCACGACCGGAACCCGGCGGGCCTGGACCTGGACCTCACGACCAGACAGCTCTACCAGAGCCTACAACCCTGGACCTGGCAGGAAGGCAACCGCATGTACGCGAGCTTCGGCCATCTCACCAGCTACTCGTCCAACTACTACACATACGCCTTCGACAAGGTCATCGCTCTGGACTTCTTCGCCCAGTTTGATCCCCATGATTTACTGGGCTGCGAGGCCGGCGGCCGCTACCGCAAATTGGTGCTCGAACAGGGCGGGTCGAAGCCGGGCCGGCAGATGGTGCGCGACTTTCTGGGACGCGACGAAGATTTTGCGGCATTCAGCCAGTGGCTCAATGAGGAGTTTGAAGGGGGGCTGCTGACTGCTGCCGTTGACAATCATCCAGGAAGAGCCTACGCTATACATGTATAGCGCCACTAGAGGTGGTGTTTCATGCTTGCAATCCGTCTCCCCGAAGCCGTCGAAAAACGCCTGGATGCGTTGGCAAAGGCCACTGGCCGGACCAAGACTTTCTACGCCCGTGAGGCCATTCTCGAGCATTTGGACGACCTGGAAGATATTTATATAGCCGAGCAGCGACTGGCGGACATTCACGCAGGCCGTGTTAAGACAATTCCTCTTGAAGAAGTGATGAAGAAATATGGCATGGTCGATTAAGTTCGACCGCAAGGCCGAGCGCGAGTTGGCACAACTCGATCCGCAGGTTGCGCGCAGAATCTCCCGCTTTCTTTTTGAGCGCGTCGCTCCGCTAGAAAATCCGCGCAGTATCGGAGACGCGCTGAAAGGTACCGAGTTCGGCGACCTCTGGAAATATCGCGTCGGCGATTACAGAATTATTGCCAGTATCGAAGACAAACTTGTCCGCATTCTGGTCGTGCGCATCGGCAACCGGCGCGAGGTCTACCGCTAATCGGGCCTTGCCCATCCTTCCACGCAGAATCCGCTATGATGATTTTGCGATGGCAAACACACAGGATTTTAACGGCAAATGGGCGCTGGTGACCGGGGCCAGCGCGGGAATCGGCGCGGCGTTGGCGCGGGAGTTGGCAAAGCACGGAGCCAAACTCATCCTGACGGCGCGCCGGCGTGACCGGCTGGAGGCGCTGGCCGGTGAACTCACAGCCCAGGGCACAGAGGTCCGCATCGTCACGGCGGACCTGAACGATTCCGCCGCGCCGCAACAAATCTACGACGCGACGGAAGGCGCAGGCCTCAACGTCGACATCCTGATCAACAACGCCGGCCTCGGCCAGTACGGCGCGTTCTGCGCAAGCCCTGTCGAGCAGGAGATGAGCCAAGTGAGAGTCAACTGCGAGGCCATGGTGCGGCTGACGCGGCTTTTTGTCCCTCGCATGGTCGAGCGAAAGCGCGGCTGGATTCTGGTTGTGGCCTCGACGGCCAGCTTTCAGCCTGTCCCTTATATCACCACCTACGCGGCCACCAAAGCATTCGACCGATTCTTCGCGCTGGGACTGGCCGCCGAGGTGGCCCGCTTCGGCGTCAAAGTGACGGCGCTGTGCCCAGGGCCCACGGAGAGCGAGTTCTTCGACATAGCCCACGCCGGCGCGCTCAAGGGCAACAATATGCAGACGGCCGGGGACGTGGCGCGGTTGGCGGTCGCAGCCCTGGCGCGGGGTCAGCACATCCTCATTCCCTATTTCCGCGGAAGGTTTACCGCCCTTCTCGTTCGCTTCCTGCCAACCGGGCTGATTACCCACTATGTCGAGAAGTCCGCCCGCCCGGCCTGAGAAGCTGTCCAATGGCCAGGTCCTGTATAGCCCTGGCAACCCGTGGCGGCTGCTTTTGTTAATCTACTCGAAAGCTGTACGGATCCAATCCGCGGGCGTTTTTTGAAGCAGACCACACAGTCCGGTTCGTGCCCTGTTTCTTCTGCTGATTTGACATTCGGACAATCATATTGAGTAAATGCTCAGGGAGCTCACTGCTACATGGCAGATAACGGTACAACCTCATCAAGAATAGAGATCCTGCGGTTTCCGCTCATTGTCGGGATAGCTTTTATTCACAACTACACTTCGACAATTCGCATGGCTCAAGGATCCATGGGCGTTACGCACAGCAGCGCCTGGGCCGACTTTATGAGGTTTTTTATTTCTCAAGGAGTTGCGCGAGTCGCGGTTCCCCTGTTCTTCCTGGTCTCCGGCTATTTGTTCTTCCTGGGCCAGTGGTCGTGGAGCAAGTATGCAGGCAAGCTCAAGAGGCGGGTCAATACTCTTCTGATTCCCTTCCTCTTTTGGAATCTTGCCACCTGGGCGATTTATACAATTGGCCGGAACATTCCCCAAACAAAAATGTATTTTGGCGGAGGACTGTGGCCGCCGGCTGAGTCCGTTTCTTTCCTCGGCTATATAGGCGCTTTGTTCGGAATCAGCGCGCGCTATCCGATTGATTACCAATTCTGGTTCATTCGCGACCTGATAGCTCTTGTCGTGCTTGCTCCCGCGATCTATTTTCTCTTGCGCGGCAAGTGGGCGCTGCCATTTTTAATTTTTCTGTTTGGCCTGTGGTTTGCCGCGGCGTGGCCAGACTTGTGGCCGAGCCTGCTGCATTCAATTTTCCTGCCGGAACAGTTGGAGGCGACCCTCTTCTTCAGCTTGGGGGCATTCCTCTCCCAACCGGGAAAGGACGCAGCCTGTCTGGATAAGTTCGGCCCGTGGATAAGTGCCGTGTTTTTTGGCTTCCTCATTCTTCATTCGACTTTCCAGGATAGCCTGCCGTATCTTCACAAATTCGTGATTATTTTTGGAGTGCCAAGCCTTTGGTGGCTGACCGGGTTGGCGCTTGGATGGGCGAAATTGAAGGCGTCGCTCATCGGATTGGCCGGCGACAGCTTCTTCGTCTTTGCGGCGCACGAGCCGTTGCAGACCGTTGTTCGCAAGGTCTCCTACAAATTGCTCTTGCCAACCGCAGGAGCATCCATCCTGGCTCTATATATCCTGACCCCGGTGTGCATTATCGCTCTGCTGGTGGTTGCTCATCGTTGCCTGCTGAAGATCATGCCTCGTTTCACCGGCATCATCACCGGCAATTCCTATCGAGCCGGCCAGCAGCGAGCATGAGCCGCGCCGCTGGGCCAGCCTGACGCCATGCAGGAATTTCGATTTCAATCTTTACTCGCTCCGCCGCCCTTTTGTTTCCTTTTCCTTGCTCCCTCGCTTAACATGACCCCATGGCCTGCTTCCTCTTCAAGACCGAGC
>JBAVYF010000703.1:0-3937 GCA_049698655.1 Occallatibacter sp.
ACAGATTCTCGCGCGCCTCGACGCGTGATCCCGAGGCGCGGATGATTTTGATGACCGTATCGAGATAGTCGAGCGCAATCTTGAGGCCTTCCAAAATATGCTCGCGCTCGCGCGCCTTGCGCAGCAGGAAGACGGTGCGGCGTTGCACCACGTCGATGCGGTGATCGATGAAGCAGCGAATCGCCTGATCAAGCGGCAGCTCCCGCGGCTGCCCGTTGAGCACCGCCAGGAAAATCATGGAGAAGCTTTCCTGCATCTGCGTGTGCTTGTAGAGCTGGTTGAGCACAATCTCCGGCTGCGCGCCGCGCTTGAGCTCGATGACGATCCTCATGCCGTCGCGATCGCTCTCGTCGCGCACGTCGCTGATGTCGTCGACAATCTTGTCGGTGACCAGCTCGGCGATGCGCTCGATGAGCTTGGACTTGTTCACCTGGTAGGGAATCTCGGTGACGATGATCGCCTGTTTTTCCTTGGTCAGGCTCTCGAGCGCGGTGCGGGCGCGCATGAGGAAGCGTCCGCGGCCGGTTTTGTAGGCTTGCGGAATTCCGGACTTTCCATAGAGGAAGCCGCCGGTGGGGAAGTCCGGGCCCTGCACGTGCTTGAGCACTTCGGCGAGGCCCGCGTTGGGATTCTTGACCAACTCGATGGCCGCGTTTACTACCTCGGTGAGGTTGTGTGGCGGAATGTTGGTGGCCATGCCGACCGCGATTCCGCTGGAGCCATTGACGATGAGATTGGGAATGCGCGTGGGCAGCACCGTCGGCTCGAAGGTGGACTCGTCGTAGTTCGGCGTGAAGTCCACGGTCTCCATCTCGATGTCGGCCAGCATCTCGCCGGCGATGCGCATCATGCGGCACTCGGTGTAACGCATGGCCGCGGGCGGATCGCCGTCTACGGAGCCGAAGTTTCCCTGCCCGTCCACCAGCGGATAGCGCAGAGAAAACGGCTGCGCCATGCGCACCAGGGTGTCATAGATGGCCGAGTCGCCGTGCGGATGGTAGACGCCCATTGCCTGGCCGACGACCTTGGCGCACTTGGTGTATTTTTTGTTGTACTCCAGGCCCATTTCGCTGAGCGTGTAGAGCACGCGGCGATGCACGGGCTTCAATCCGTCGCGGGCATCGGGCAGCGCTCGGCCGATGATGACACTCATCGAGTAATCGAGATAAGAGCGGCGCATCTCCTCTTCAATGTTGATAGGGATGAGGTTGGCGCCGCTGTGCGGTGGCGTGCCGCCTTCGAGAGGGAGGAGGGGATTCTTATCGTCTGGCATAGAGGTCTTTTCAGGCCCGCCGGAAGGCGGCGAAAAGGGTCCGGAAAAGGCGGGGCCGGGGTCCGCGGGCTGTGCTTCTATTTTACCCGCTTGAAAGGGGTTTAAGCAAGGTCAACTGAAAGAAATAAGTCCTTATTTTGCTTGATTTTATGGTAATTTCTGTACGCTCCGCAGTGCGTCTCCGCCGATCATGCGGCGCGGCGCGTTCCGGTCCTGGATTTGGTCACCTTCCTGGGCTTTGTTTTGGCCGTCTTCGCACTCGATTTCGTGCCCAATTCAGCAAGAACCACCGGCGGCTGATCCGGGAACCGAACCTCGATCCGCAACTCGCCCCCAACGCCTTCCACGTACTTCCGCAGCGTGGAAACATTCATGTCCTTGCGTCTCTCGATGCGCGAGACGCCCTCCTGGCCGATCTTGAGCTTTTTGGAGAGGCGAGACTGGGTAAGTTTACGCGCGCGACGCACCTCGCGCAGATTGAGTTCTTCCCGTATCTCTTGGGCACGCTGATAGATGTCGGCGCGACGCTCTTCGGACATCTCATTGAGTATTGTTTCCAGGGTAACTGGCATCACAATTTCCTTTTCTGTGATCGTAGCGCTTTCAAATGCTGGTCAAATCTTCCATCGGCTACATCGATCAGATCACGATAGAAGCGGCGTTGAGCAATTCCGCCTTTGTTTCCAGCCACCAGTATGATGGCCTTGCGCTCTGGATCGAAAGCAAAAGCGACGCGCCATACGCCTCCATCGGCATCAAAGCGCAACTCCTTCATGTTGGCGTGCCGTGATCCCTTGAGCGTATCCACCTGCGGCCGTCTCAACTGCGGCCCTTTCTCTCGAAGGATCAGTGTGAGCGCAACCAGCTCGTTTTGAACGATACTTGATAGTTGCTTGAATTCAGGAGTGAAATCGTCGTGGAAGATCACCTCCCACTTCATTTCCATTCCGGAAGTGGGATCAGATCTGAGCAGTTGCATGGCCATATTTCTCCTTGTCCGTCGGCCCTGCTCCCGGTCAGACAGTTCTAACAAGAACGATGCTCAAATTATGTCTTTTAATGCCTAATGTTGTCAAGTGCATTTTTGCGATACATTCAGGCAGCTTCGCCGAACCAGAATTCACAGAACCGGCAATCACAGGGCAATGTGCGGGCTGCGTCCGGAGATGGGCTTCTACAGCAGTCCCGGCAGACTCAGCACGCAGAAGACCGCCTGCAGCAGCACAATGGCTCCGGCAGCGCCCAGCGCCAGGCGGCCCTTTGGCCCTTCGCAGGCGTCGGCGAAGACCCCGCCGACAAACGTGAGCAGAAAAGGCAGCGCCCACAACCACAAAGCGCCGGGGGCGCCTGTCATGACGAGCAACATCAAGACCAGAGCGCAAAGCAGCGGAGCCGTATTGCCGAAGAAGCGCGAGCGGCGCAAGCCCAGAAACAGCGCCACGGCAGCGGCAGAAGCCACCGTGATCCCGGCGTTGCCCAACGTGGAGAAGAACCGCCGCGCTGGGTCGATCGAGACCCACAGCAAGCCCGCGGCTGATCGAAAGAGATAGCTGAAAGCGTCCGGCGAGAAACCGTAACACGCAAAGACCAGCACCAGCGCTCCTGCCGTGGCCGCCAGCACCACCGGCAGCGCCTGGCTCCTGCGCCCCTCGGCCACCCACAGCATGGCCGCCAACCCCATCAGCGCCACCACCGGCAGCGCGGCGATGTGCGCCGCCGCCGCCAGGCCAAAGGCCACCGTCAGCAGCACGATCCGCGGCCTCCATTTGCGCCGCGGTCCCTGCATCGCATGGGCCACGCCTATGCAGGTATAGACGCCGCCATAGACCCCCAGCGCGGCCAGCACCTCCGCGTTCGGCGCAACGCAGGCCCTCAGCACCGCGGGAGAAAAGCAGTAGAGCCCGAGCGCCGTGTAGCCGCCCAGGTTGCCGTAAAGCCGCCGCGTCACCCACCACAGGCAGCCGCCCAGCAGACACCCGGCACCCAGAAACGGCAGCCGCAACAGAAGCAATGTGAACCTGAGCTGGTGACGCAGTTCCCACGCAGAGAGCTCACCACTCGCCTGCACCACCCGGTCCTCAGGCTTGCGGAAGTGATCCAGCGCGCGCTCCATCGCCAGATTCAGCGTCAGAGGCAACCCCGCCAGCCGGTAGGCCAGGATCCCGTCGTGTATGTTGCCGCAACTGGTAAAGTAGCCGGCCAGTTGCGACGGCCGCTCCCACATCTCGCGCCCGCAGCGCGCATACTGGTAATCGCGATCCGTCAACGTCTGGCGGCTGGTGAGCCACAACCCCTGCGCCAGAAACACCGCCAGCAGCCCCGCGGCGATGCGCTGCGGCAGATTGAAGCGAAAGCGGCGAAGGATTCCGAACCGGTGGGTCATCATGCTCCGTGCAACCTATCCAGTCTAAATGGCGATCCGCCATGATTTGTATTCAGCGCAACCGCTTTACTCCACCACTGCACCGAACGCTACACTAGTCACGACATGCTGACTCGCCGCAGTTTCGTCCTGAACGCCGCCACTCTCGCACTCGCCTCCAACGCCCGCTTCGCCCTGGCGCAAACCGCGAACGTCTACCGCAATCCCATTCTCGGCGGCGACCATCCCGACGCTAGCCCCATTCGTGTCGGCGATGAGTTCTACCTCACCCACTCCAGCTT
>JBAVYF010000704.1:0-3113 GCA_049698655.1 Occallatibacter sp.
GGGCTACGCGCTGGGCTCCATCCTGGCCGCGGGCGCCTTTGCTCTCTTCTTTAACGGCTTTATCCTGCCGGGCCTGCACTTCCATGCTCTCGCCTTGCCGGGGCTGCATGTCCCTGCGATTGGCTGGCGGGGGCTATTCATCCTGGGCGCCATGCCGGCCCTGCTGGTCTTTTATGTGCAGGCGCGGGTGGCGGAGTCGCCGGTCTGGCTGGAAGGGAAGCAGAAGCGGCTGGCTCGCTCTGCCGGAGACGCCCGGAGCGCCAAGGCTGGGGACCTGGCCCGGTTGCTGGCCTTCCTGCCCACCTTCCTCTTTCTGGTGTTGCTGATGACCGCCTTCATGAGTTTCTCGCACGGCACCCAGGACGTGTATCCCACCTTCCTCGCAACCTATGCCAGGCTCACTCCGCAGATCGTCGGCCTGATCGGCGTGCTCTACGGCCTGGGCTCCATCGCCGGTGGCTTTGTCTTTGGAGCTCTTTCAGAGAAGTGGGGCCGCAAGCGCGCCATCATCACCGCCGCGCTGCTGGCAATTCCTGTGATTCCGCTCTACGCCTACGGCCACTCCGCCCTCACGCTGGGCATCGGCGCGGTGCTCATGCAATTTATGGTGCAGGGAGCGTGGGGCGTGGTCCCGGCCTATCTCACCGAACTGTCGCCGGCTCCGGTGCGGGCCACGGCTCCGGGGCTGGCCTACCAGTTGGGCGGACTCATCACATCCTGGAACGGCAAGGCGCAGGCCCTCGTCGCCGAGCGCACGGGCAACTACCCGCTCGTTCTGGCGATGACCGTGATCGTGGTGGCGCTGACGCTGGCCGGCCTGGCGCTCATGGGCCGCGAAGCCAAAGGCCAGGTGATGACGGCGGTGTGACGCGAGGGTTTGTGACCTACCGCTGATAAAGCGCAATCAGCTCGCCGCGCGCCAGGATGTGTCCCTGCATTGCGCCCTCAACCTGCGCCCGCGTCGCTCCCACAGGCAGATTCAACTTGGCATCCAGCGCATACAGCGTGAATACGTAGTGATGCGGTGAGCCGGGCGGAGGACAAGGGCCTCCGTAGCCGATCTCGCCAAAATCGTTGCGGCCCTGGCGGGAACCATCGTCAAGTTGGCCCAGGCCCGGTAGCCCCTCGGGAAGCGCCCGCGTCTCGGCGGGAAGGTCGTAGAGCACCCAATGCACAAAGGTTCCCCGAGGCGCATCCGGGTCGGTCACGATCAGCGCAAAGCTCACCGTCCCCGCCGGAGGCGCGCTCCATGCCAGTTGCGGCGAAATTCCCGCTCCGTTGCAGGTAAACTTCGCCGGAATCTGGTTTCCCTGAAAACTGGTACTGGTTAGCTTCATTGCCTGCCCCCTCACAATAGAACCACGGCAACCTGGCAGCGCCGCTACCAGGAGCAGAAGCCCTGCCGAAACGCCCCACGCCGCCTGCCGCAATTGAATCTTCCCAGGAGTCCTGCCCCAACTCGTCCTCGCCACAGTATGCATTCACCATCCTTACCCAGGCCTTTTTCTTGTCGGCTCGGGTTTTTGCCAGCATTAGTGTAGACGAATCAGGCCTTTGGGTGGACGCATCCGGTACGTCAACAGTTCGGAAGAAGCTCTATTTCGGCCGGACGAGTTCAATCCGGTCGCGGGTGCGGACCCAGGTGTTGCCGGCCATGCGGCCTACCGCGTCCAGGCCGGTCGGATCGACGCGAAAATTCTCGACCAGCTCCTCGCGCACGTGAAAGCGAACCACCTCGCCCAGTACGATCACGCCGCTCGAGGGCGCGTGGCCGGTGTAGATGACCTGAAGGAGTTTGCACTCCATCTGGGCGGGCGACTCGGCGACGCGCGACGGGCGGACGGCCTGGCTGGGAATCGGCGTCAGCCCGGAAAGCGGAAACTCGTCCACCTCCGGCGGAACCTCGGCTGAGGCGGCGTTGGCTGCCGCGGCGATGGCTTCGCTGACCACGTTGATCACAAACTCGCCCGTCTCCTCGACGTTGCGCAGCGTGTCCTTGCGCTCGCCGGCCTCGGCGGAAGCGCCTGCGCGCAGAGTCGGGCAAAAGAGCACCGTGGGCGGATTCGAGCCTACGCCGCAGAAAAAGCTGAAGGGCGCCAGGTTGGCCACTCCCTCCCGGCTCATCGTCGAAACCAGCGCAATCGGCCGCGGAACGATGATGCCGGTCATCAGCTTGTAAATCTGCCGTTGTTGGCACTCGGCCGGGTTGAAGCTGAGCATCGGGCTTGCGGAAGAGTGTGCGGCGTCCATGCAGATAGCCTAGTCCATTGCGCCGTAGGGCGCGGCAGCCAGAGCCGGCATCTCACTTTTCCGTCTGCTCGGGCAGTCCAACCTCGGCTGGAGCCGCCAGCGTGTGCGTGTTCCACCACTGCTCCAGCACCAGGTCCCAGTGGTCGCTGCGGCCAATCCACAGTTGCGCGGCACGGTCGTAGCGGGCCTGGTTGTTCTCCAGCCAGTAAGGCCGGTTGTCTTGCAGCCAGGCTTGCCGATAGAGCCCGCCCAGCAGCGTGTAGCCGTCGCGAATGTCTTCCAGCAGCCCGTTGTTCGAGCCGATGGTCCACAGCTTCTCCTCGACCTCGCTCCTGCGGCTCTTGTCGGCAGCAATCGTTCGCTCCTGGTTGTAGAGCGCAATGGATTCATCAGTCGCTTGAAATTTGAGGCCAACAAAATCTATGCGGCGGGCGCCCAACTCCAGCGCGTCCAGCGCCTCCGGGTTTTCGAGAGTGCGATTTTCGAGCTTTGCGGCAGCCCGTGCCTCGGCCACCAGCGCGATGGCGCGCTCGGCGTGCAGGCGCAACGGGCTCTCGAAGGGCCGCAGTTTGGCCCCCACGCGCACACCCTCCGGCGAGAAGGGATCGACCCAGAAGTAGACGTCCTCGGCGTCGCGCAGGCCGGCCTCTTTGAACGTGGCGTGAGCGGCCATCAGCTCGCGCTGCGCCTGGTCGATCTTGCCTGTCGGATCGCGGTGAAACGCCAATCCATACGAATTTGAAAACGCCAGCTCAGAGCTTTCTCCTGCCTGCCAGCCGGCCGCCGCGCCAAACAGCACGCCATACCAGTTCTCGTCGAAGATGCCCTCGCCGTCGTCGTTCCACACGGTGTTCATCACGCCC
>JBAVYF010000705.1:0-9179 GCA_049698655.1 Occallatibacter sp.
CTCCCCGACCACTGAGGCGCTTGTACACCCCCCGACCGCCGAGGTGTGGGATTCCTTGCCTCTCGCACCACACGCATACCTTCCGTTTCTTCGGCGGGCGCACCATCGAGAAGAACATGCATGTCGAGTCCGCACTCTGGTTCCATATTGCAGGAGTATGAGTAATCCTCATCTGAGATGTTGGTGTAGGTCACCAGTACGACATGTCGGTCCGCCGTATAGTGAGTTGGAGGATGTGAAGGGTCACTAGCTTCAATAGACAAGGAAAACCAAGGCTTCGGCCTGTCAACTGACTGCGCGCAGAGTGTGATTGTTTGTATTGCAAAGATCAATACCAGGAAATTCAGTCCGAGCTTTCTCATTGCTGCTCCTCCTCATTCGCTTCCGTTTCATTCTCGTCTGCTACGGCATTGGTATTTTTTACCACGAGATGCGAAAATTTCGGCAGGCCATGTGTTTTGGTGCCGTCGTCGACTCCTCGGTGAAAATGCTTTGATGTTGGACCGCTGGATGTGAGGGACCAAGGTGGCTTATTAAGATCATTTGCGGTTGCAGTTCCGGAGATCGCCCACTGAACATATCCGAGCGACACGGTGATGGAATCGGGGATCTGTGAGGTCCACATCAGATACATCTTTGCATTAAAGGTCCTGGTGGCGATGTCCCAAGTGATATCCAATGGGGTGCCGGGTGAATCGTTAGTCTCTGTTGTTGTGGCGTCCACAGGATCAGGATACTGAAAGTTGTACGGGAGGGTACTGTCCAACCCGACATAGTTAGTCGATGGAATCGGCTGACCACCTCCGGTTCCAGTGGTAGTATTTGTTGGCCCTAGCACCTGAACCCACTCGGTTTGCCCACTGCTTCCCGGTACTATATTCACCGTGGCAGTGAAGGTCATTCCGGATGTTTCGACGACGGGATTGCAGGTGGTTGATGTCGTTGGGTTGTACTTTCCAAAAGACAACATTTGCTCTTTTCCCGTTGAAGTACACACAGGGATTGGACGGCTTACATGCCATGCCTTTGGCGTCGGCACGATTGTAGCTGTTGGCCCGCTGACGTTAAAGGTTGCCTTCGCCACGAGGCTGCAATTGAGACCGTTCGCGATATCGTCGGCGGAAAGACCTGGTATGTTGACGCAGTACTTGTAGGTCAGGGGGTTGTCGCTCTGTGGATAGAGCCAGTATGTGGTCAGATCGGGTTTGTCCAGCTTTGTTTGCGTAATCTTGGTTGAGGCATCTGTTGCGGTTGCGGTCATCGTATACCCGCCGACATTGTTCGATGGACCCGACGCCGGTCCAGCCGTCCAAGTGTTCGTCAAAAAGGAAAGGCCGAGCGCCGTCAATTCTTCGACTGTCGGCTTCGTGATCAATTTGATTTGCTGGCCCACGACGGCGTTTTGCGGCGTGGGGTCTGCATCGCCTATTACGCTGATGCGTTTATCGTTCCACTTGATCTTTGGCGTGCCAAGAATCTGCACCTGAGCGGTTGCGATAGGGCCGCCGCCAGTATCGAAAAGGAAATTCTCCACCTGGAGAGTAGCCGCCTGGGTTGGTGTGTCGGCAGCGAACTTAATGGTGGCTGTAAGCGTCGTCGAGTTGACATAGGTGACATCGTTCAACTCTACGTTTCCTTCATCTGTGGTCAACGAGGCGGTCGCCATGCAAACCCAATTCGTATCGCGATCCAAAATGGGGTCGAAGCCGGTTCCTGTGATGGTGATGTTATAGGTCTTTCCCGCCATCCAGGTGCTGGGGGATACGGAGGTGACGGTGATTGGTGTGTTGCAGTAATCTTGCGCGTGGCAGAAAGCTGAGGAAATCAGCAACAAAAGCGTGGCGGCGTGGAGGAGAGACCCGACAACTGCTACCCCCAATTTACCCAGGAACTTGCGCATGGGTGCGATCCTTTCGCGGGTTGGCTGCGAGCCGGGAGCGAGAAGCGGCTCGGCGGCAACTGTACCCTGATTTGACAACCGAAAACATAACGAGCTACGAAAAACGGTACTTTGGTAATGTTGTCTGCGGCGGCGACGCGGAGCAACGACACTCGCAACCTTGAGGACTCCTTGATGGGAGGATTCCGGCCGCCATCTTCCCGGCGTGCGATGATAACTGGATTGCATGGGCTTCAAGCCGCCGAACACCGGAACTCTGAGTTGTCACACGAGCTATAGTGCGAACCCGCCCGGAATCGTTTCAGCTCCTTGTGGAAAACTATTTCGAATCCATTTCACGGACACCTCCCCGATCAACTCCCCTCTGTCGTCCAGATTGGCTTTGCCTTGCTGCCGCGCCTGCCCGGCTGGCAGCGGCAGTGCAAACCGCGCGCCCAGAGGCGCTCAGAAGCTTTCCTTGCTAGAATCAATAGGAGTTTGCCTCGATAACGGCTGGGCAAGACCGTTCAAGCCCGGCCGGTCACGTCCGTATTCTCTATTTCACGTTCGTCGCTTCTCAGGTTCGGAGCGCCGTGGAGACACGAAAGCAATGCAACCCGCATCATCTGATAAGCCATTTTCCTACGAAACCTTCCCCAGCTCCGGTCTGGTAGCGTACTTCTCGATGGAGATCGCGATCAACCCCGGCATGCCCACCTATTCCGGCGGCCTGGGAGTTCTTGCCGGGGACACGCTGCGCTCGATGGCCGATCTGGGCGTTCCCCTGGTGGCCTTCTCGCTGGTGCATCGAAAGGGCTACTTCCAGCAGCATCTGGACGCCTCCGGCCTGCAGAGCGAGGATATCCAGCCGTGGAATCCAGCGGACTTCTGCACCGAGGAAACGGCGCGGGTCACGGTTTCAGTGGAAGACCGCATTGTGACGGTGCGCTGTTGGCGCTATGACCTGGCGGGCCGCTACGGTCACGTGGTGCCGATCTACCTGCTGGACACGGATCTGGACGAAAACTCCGGCTGGGATCGCGGCCTGACCGATCACCTGTATGGCGGAGACACCAACTACCGTTTGCAGCAGGAGATTGTGCTCGGCATGGGCGGCGTGCGCATGGCGCACGCGCTTGGCTACCGGGTGAATGTGTACCACTTGAACGAGGGTCATGCGGCGCTGTTGACTCTGGCGCTTCTGGAGAGCCAGTTGGGCGGCGGACCGCTGGGCGCGGCCACGGAAACCGACATCGAGCAGGTGCGGAAGAAGTGCGTCTTCACCACCCACACCCCGGTTCCGGCCGGACACGACCGCTTCTCCACCGAGCAGGCCATTCGCATCCTGGGCGGCGACCGCACGGCGCGCCTGGAAAAGATGGGATGTTTTCGCGGTGGAATGTTGAACATGACGCTGCTGGCGCTGCGCTTCTCGCGCTATGCCAACGGCGTGTCCATGCAACATGCCAAGGTCTCCCGGGCGATGTTCCCGGAGTTTCAAATCGACTCAATCACCAACGGCGTTCATGCGCCCACCTGGGTCTCAGAGCCGTTCCAGCAGATGATGGATGCGCACGTCCCTTCATGGCGACGAGACACCCTTTATCTGCGCAACGCCATCGACCTGCCCGAGCAGGAGATTCTCTCGGCTCATGCCCGCAACAAGGAGGCACTGCTGACCGAAGTGGCCACGCACACCGGCCGGGTGCTGAATCCCAGGGTGCTCACGCTGGGCTTTGCCCGGCGGGCCGCCACCTACAAGCGGGCAACTCTTTTGTTTACTGATCCCAAGCGGTTGGTGGAGATCGCCACCAAGGCCGGCGGCTTGCAGATAATCTACGCCGGCAAGGCCCATCCCCAGGACGAGCCAGGCAAGGCGCTGATTCAGCAGGTCGTCGCGGATGCCGCCAGGCTCTCCAACGACCTGCTGCGCATCGTTTATCTGGAAAACTACGCCTGGGATCTGGGCGCATTGCTCACCGCGGGCGTGGATGTGTGGGTGAACACGCCGCGTCGGCCCTATGAGGCCTCGGGCACCAGCGGCATGAAGGCCGCGCTCAACGGCGTCCCCGGCCTGTCAATTCTGGACGGGTGGTGGATCGAGGGCTGCATCGAGGGCTTCACCGGCTGGGCCATCGAAGACGGCGCCGATGATGCCGCTGAGGCCAACTCTCTTTACAAAAAGCTGGAGACGGCGGTGGTTCCGCTCTTCCTGGATGCGCCGGAGAAGTGGGCGCGGCTGATGCGCAACACGCTGGCCTTTAACGGCTCCTTCTTCAACACCAACCGCATGGCGAAGCAGTACACCCGCAACTCCTACTACCCGGTGAAACTAATCGAGCAGGCCAAGGTGCGGGAAGAAGCGTTTGCGGACTGAGGAAGTACAGCTTCCTGCTGCGTCAGTCTCCCGGCGCTTCTTCCAGCTCCGCGCCGATCTTGCGCAGCTTCATCACGCGCCATTGCAAGCGGTCGAAGAATAGATAAACCACAGGCGTCGTAAATAGCGTCAGCATCTGCGAGACGATGAGGCCGCCGACGATGGCGATGCCCAGCGGCTTGCGCAGTTCAGAGCCGACGCCCATGCCGATGGCCAGCGGAAGTCCGCCGAAAAGAGCTGCCATGGTGGTCATCATGATGGGGCGGAAGCGCAGCAAACAGGCCTGATAAATGGCCTCGACCGGTGGCAATCCCTGGTCGCGCTCGGCTTGCAGGGCAAAGTCGATCATCATAATGGCGTTCTTTTTGACAATGCCGATGAGCAGAATGATGCCGATAAACGCGATGATGGTCAGGCTGGTCCCGGTCAGCAACAGCGCCATAAGGGCACCCACGCCGGCCGGAAAAATCGTGGAAATAATGGTGAACGGATGGATCAGGCTCTCGTAGAGGATGCCGAGCACGATGTAGACGGCGGCCACCGCGGCCAGAGCCAGCCACAGCATATTCTTCTTCGCGTCCTGAAAGGCCTGCGCGGTTCCCTGAAAGGAGGCGTGGATGGCGCTGGGCATGCCCATCTCGCCCTGAGCCTTTTCGAGTGCGGTGACGGCATCACCCAGCGCTACATTGGGCGCCAAATTAAAGCTGAGAGTAACCGCTGGATACTGGCCCTGATGATTGACCTGCAGCGCGGTGCGCTGTTGTTCAAAATGAGCGATGGTGGAGAGCGGGACCATGGCGCCGCCTGTAGACGGAGTTGGCGCAGTAGCGGCCGGGGCGGCGCTTGCGGCCGTGGGAGAGGTTACGGCGGAAAGCGTGGCTGTTGCCGTAGTGGGGGCAGCTGTTGTTGCCGCGGCAGACGCCGTGACGGTGGCTGGCATGGCGGTCGTGGCGCCGGCCACATTGTTGGCCTTGATGTAGATGCCATTCAGCGCGTCGGGGCTGAGCTGGTACTGGGGGTCCACCTCCATCACCACGAAGTACTGGTTGAGCGCGGTGTACATGGTGGAGACTTCACGCTGACCGAAGGCGTCGTAAAGCACCTGGTCAATGGCGGCGGGAGTGATGCCCAGCCGCGAGGCGGCGTCGCGATCGATGACCAGGTTGGCGGCAAGACCCTGATTCTGCTGATCGGTGTTGGCGTCGCGCAACTCGGGCATGGTCCTCATGCGGGTCAGCAGTTGCGGCGCCCAGGAGTTCAGCTCATTCAGGTTCTCGTCAGAGAGCGTGTACTGATATTGCGCCGCGCTTCCGCGGCCCCCAATCTGAAATTCCTGCTGGGTCTGGAGATAGAGAATAGCGCCGGGGATGCTGGTAAGCTTCCTGCGCAGGCGGTTGACCACCGCGTCGGCTGCGACGCGGTCAGGGCGCTGGTTGAGCGGCTTGAGGCCGACGAACATATTGCCTATATTGGAGCTGCCGCCGCCCGGTCCGGAGCCGCCCACGAAAGCGGTAACGGTAGCAACGGCGGGGTCGTCCAGCACCATCTGCGCCAGCTCTCTCTGCTTATTGCGCATGGCGGGGAAGCTGATGTCCTGGGCGGCCACGGTGCGGCCGCCAAGCCGCCCGGTGTCCTGCTGCGGAAAGAAGTCCCAGGGAATAATCCAGAAGAGGATGCCAGTGAGTACAACCGTGCCAAACACCACGCCCAGAATCAGCCACTGGTGGCGCAGTACCCAGCGCAGGCCGCCGGCGTACTCGTTGTGCAGCCACTGAAAAGCTCGCTCGCTGGCGCGATAGATGCGGCCGTGGCGGCTTTCATCGCGCGATTTGAGGAAGCGGGCGCAGAGCATCGGCGTAGCCGTCAGCGAGACCAGCAGCGAGACGGCGACGGCCACCGAAAGAGTGACGGCGAACTCGCGGAAGAGCTTGCCCACGATGCCGCCCATCAACAGGATGGGAATGAAGACAGCGGTCAGCGAGGTGCTCATCGAAAGCACCGTGAAACCGATTTCCTTGGAGCCCTTCATGGCGGCCTCGAATGGTTTCATTCCCATTTCGAGGTAGCGGGTGATGTTCTCGATCACCACGATGGCGTCATCTACCACGAAGCCGGTGGCGACGGTGAGGGCCATCAACGAGAGGTTGTCGATGGTGTAGCCCACCAGGTACATGACGCCGAAAGTGCCCACCAGCGAGAGCGGCACAGCTACGGATGGGATGATGGTGGCCCATACCTCGCGCAGGAAGAGAAAGACCACCAGAACCACCAGCATCACGCTGATCATGAGCGAAATTTCCACGTCATGCACGCTGGAGCGGATGGTGGTGGTGCGGTCGATGGCCACGTTGATCTGGATGGTGGGGGGGATGGCGGCCTGCAGCCGCGGCATCTCGGCCATCACGTTGTCCACGGTGGAAATGATGTTGGCGCCGGGAATCTTGAAGATGACGATCAGAATAGCGTCTTTGAGTTGGCCGCTGTGTCCCGGAGTTTTGTTGCCCGATACGCCGGCGGTAAGTATGTTGGCGACGCTGTCTGAAACTGTCCCCAGATCAGAGATGCGTACCGGCGCGCCGGTTTGCCGGTTATAGCCGGCGATGATGGGCGCGTAGTCGCTGGCCTTGAAGATCTGGTCGTTGTCGCTGATCTGCCAGCGATGGCTAGCGTCCTGAAAGGCGCCCTTGGGCCGGTTGGCGTTGGCTCCGGCCAGCGCCGTGCGCACCGCCTCCAGGCCGATGCCGTTAGCACCCAGCTGCATGGGGTTCAACTCGACGCGCACGGCGGGGCTGGCGCTGCCGCCTACAAAGACCTGGCCCACGCCCTGAATCTGCGCAATCTTCTGCGACAGAATGGAGTCGGCCATGTCGTAGATCTGCCGCTTGGGCACCACGTCGGAGGTCAGGGTGAGAATGAGAATCGGTGACTCGGCGGGATTGGCCTTGCGGTAGCTGGGATTCTGCGGCAAGTAGGACGGCAACTGGCTGCGAGCGGCGTTGATGGATGCCTGCACATCGCGGGCAGCGGCGTCAATGTTGCGATTGATGTCGAATTGCATGGTGACCGAGGCCGAGCCCAGCGAACTCGACGAGGTCATCTGATTGACGCCAGCGATGCGCCCGAACTGGCGCTCCAGCGGGGTGGCGACCGACGAGGCCATGGTCTCAGGGCTGGCGCCGGGCATACCCGCGCCCACGCCGATGACCGGGTAATCGACGTTGGGCAGCGAGGCCACGGGCAGCAGCGAATAAGCCACCGAGCCGGCCATCAGCAGCGCAAGGCTGAGAAGCGAGGTGGCCACCGGGCGCTTAATGAAAGGTGCGGAAAGGTGCATGGACCTTAGCTTTCAGCTTCTAGCTTTTAGCTATTAGCTGGAGGTTGGTTGAGGTTTGAGGTATCCCAGGTCCGAAAATCCGGACCTGGGGCACCCAACTATAGGCCGGACTCTGGAACCCGTTCCCTGATCCCTGATCCCTGTTCCCTGATTTCCCGCGGCTTCATGCGCTGCGCCAGCTTGTCAAAGTAGAGATAGATCACCGGCACGGTGTAGAGAGTGAGTACCTGCGAAAACAGAAGTCCGCCAACGATGGTGATGCCCAGGGGCTTGCGCAGCTCGGCGCCCACGCCGCCGCCCAGCCACAGCGGCAATCCGCCCAGCATGGCGGCCATGGTGGTCATGATGATGGGCCTGAAACGCAACTGACAGGCCTGGAAGATGGCATTCTCGGCCGTTTTTCCCTCGAGGCGCTCGGCCTGTAAGGCAAAGTCGATCATCATGATAGCGTTCTTCTGCACAATGCCGATCAGCAGGATGATGCCGATAAGCGCAATCACGCTGAACTCGGTGTGCGTAATCATCAACGCCAGCAGCGCGCCCACGCCGGCCGAGGGCAGCGAGGAGATGATGGTGATGGGGTGGATGTAACTCTCGTAGAGTATACCCAGCACAATGTATACGGTGACCAGCGCGGCCAGAATCAGCAGAGGCTCGTTGGACAGCGAGGTCTGGAAGGCGGCCGCCGTGCCCTGGAAGCTGGCATTGATGGCGACCGGCATCTGGATGCGCTGCTCGATGCCGTTGACGGCCTTGACGGCGTCGCCCAGCGCCTTGCCCGGCGCCAGGTTGAAGCTGACGACAGTGGAGGGAAACTGGCCCTGGTGGCCGATGGAAAGTTGCGCGGTGGACTGCTCCCAATGGGCCACCATGCCCAGCGGAACCTGCGTGCCGTTGGCCGACTTGACGTAGAGATTGTTGAGGACCGTGGGATCGGTCTGGAAGTTCTGCCCCACCTCCATCACCACGTGGTACTGGTTCAACTGGGTGAAGATGGTGGAGACCTGGCGCTGGCCGAAGGCGTCGTAGAGCGTGTTGTCCACGTCGGCCATGGCAATGCCCAGCCGGGCCGCGGTGTCGCGGTCGATCACCAGTTGCGCGCCCAGCCCCTGGTCCTGCAGGTCGCTGGCTACATCGGTGACCACGGCCTCCTTGCCCAGCTCTTTGACCATCATCCGGGTGTACTTGGCCAGCTCGACCGGATTGGGATCTTCCAGCGAGTATTGAAATTCAGTCCGGCTGACCCGATCTTCCACCGTGAGGTCCTGAAGAGGCTGTAGAAAGAGCTGTATGCCTTCCACGCTCTGGAGCTTGGGCTGCAGGCGCTGAATCACCTGGGTGGCGGAGATCTTGCGCACATCAAGCGGCTTCAAATTGATCTGGATGCGGCCCGAGTTCAGCGTGGTGTTGGTTCCGTCCACGCCAATGAAAGAGGATATGTTATCGACGGCGGGGTCTTGCAACAGTATCTCCACGAGCCTTTGCTGGCGCTCGGCCATCGAGGTGAAGCTGACTGACTGCGGCGCCTCGCTGATGCCCAGGATCACGCCCGTATCCTGCACCGGGAAAAAGCCTTTGGGGATCACCAC
>JBAVYF010000706.1:0-5259 GCA_049698655.1 Occallatibacter sp.
ACCGAGGTCAGGGCGTCGAACTCGTCCTTCGCGCCGGGGCGCGCGCCGATATGGGCCAAGGTAAGGTTCATGGGCAGCAGAATAACCCAAATTGGGCCTCAAGCGTTTGCCGCGGGTCGCCCCCCAAAAAGACGATTTGTCCATTTTCTGGATTATGCTCAATATCTATCCATTTTTTCATATTTTCTATTCTGGAGCACAAGGCACAACCCCATACTAACTCTTTTATTTTCAACAACAATCAAATCTTTCCCAGCGTTCCGCGAGAATGGCAACCAACCTGCTTCTACAAAACCAAGTCGTGCCTCGCTTTCCTGGGATTGAGTCTATAGATGCCCAACCGAGACGCAGAAGCACAATAAGCGAATTGAGAAGTTCCCAAGACGGGGCTTCCGATTCCAACGGATTTCTTGGAGGAAGTCAATGCGATTTATCCGGTTGCAAAGTGCGGTATTAGCGCTGGGCCTTCTGACGATGGCCGGCTTTGTTGCGAATCTCTCGGCGCCTGTAGCACGCGCCCAATCAAATATCTCCGGCGATATCGTCGGCATTGTGACGGATTCAACTGGCGCCATTCTTCCCGGCGCGCAGGTGAAAGTTACGAGCAGCGCGACGGGTCAGGTCAAGGCGATAACGACTGACAAGTCAGGCGGCTATCGCGTACCGTTGCTTTCTCCGGGCCAGTACAAAGTATCGGCCACCGCCACCGGATTCGAGACGACGACAGAGAACGTGGACGTTTCCGCCGGCGCGATTACGCAAGTGACCATCAGCCTGACCATCGGCAAGGCCTCCGCCACGATTGAGGTCAGCAGCGGCGATATCCAGACATTGCACACTGAAGACGCACAGATCTCGACCAGCTTCAGCCTGGAGCAGCTTCGGGAGCTGCCCAACCCCGGCGGCGACCTGACGTTCGTGGCGCAAACCACTCCCGGCGCCGTGATGAATACGCAGGGCGGTTACGGCAACTTCTCTATCAACGGTCTGCCTGGCACCTCGAATACCTTTACCGTTAACGGCGGCTATGAGGGCGATCCATATCTGAACGTAAACAACTCGGGCGCCACCAATCTTCTGCTGGGCGCCAGCGACATCGAATCGGTGACGGTTACCACCAACAGCTACGATGCGGCTTTTGGCGGCCTGGGCGGCGCGCAGGTAAACGAAATCTCACGCTCCGGCAGCAACGTGTGGCACGGCAATCTCCTTTATTTATGGAACGGCCGCGCCATGAACGCGAACAGCTGGTTCAACAAGTTTTATGGTTCGCCGCGCAACTTCGACAACGCGAACCAGTGGGCCGCCTCGATTGGCGGACCTCTCAAGAAGAACAAGATCTTCGGGTTTATCGATACAGAGGGGATCCGGGTCGTTATTCCGGTCCGGGGACCTGTCTATGCTCCCAGCCCCAACTATCAAGCCGCTATTCTTGCCGCATCAACCACAGGCGGCACGTACCTACCGTATGGCAACCTTGCGTACAACGGCCTCTCCGCAGAAGCTCCGGTCTACAATGCGATCTTCGGCTACTACAACAGCGCGCCGAACTTTGCCGCCGGCGCTGTGGATTCTGCCGATCCCGGCTCCTGGATATTCAACGGCCAGGCAACCAACTTCGCCCAGGAATGGCTTGTGAACGACCGCCTGGATATGAATCTCTCCGACAAAGATCACCTCTTCATTCACTCGAAGGCGGATCATGGCGTTCAGCCGACAGAAACCAGCTTTCTGAATCCGATCTTCGACGCGGCAAGCCCACAGCCTTCGTATGAAGGCCAGCTCGGCGAGACGCATACCTTCAGTTCGCAACTCACCAACCAGTTCCTTTTTGCGGCCAGCTATTATCGGGCGATCTTCACCAATGTGAATGGCGCCAAGCTGGGAAGCTCCGTTATTCCTTTCACGTTGATCCCTGAAGCTTATGCTGTCAGCGGCGATTGGGATATCTCGGGGAATGCATCCGACTGGGTCGGCGCCGCGGACTATGCCTTCCCGCAGGGCCGCAACGTCACCGGTTATCAGTTCAACGACGATCTGAGCTGGACCAAGGGCAAGCATACCTTGAAGTTCGGCTGGGCTTTCCGCCGGGACGATATCACTGACTACACGTCGAGCGAGCACACCATCAACAACGGCGGTGCCGAGGCCATCGTCCTTGATCCGGGCTCCTTTGCTGCCGGCTGGGTCGATGAGTGGGTAGTGCGCTTCCCGAAGCGCCTTTCCAATCCGGTTGCGCTCTATGTTGAGGGCTTCTACGGGCAAGATACATGGAAGCCGATGTCTGGTTTGACGGTCACTGCCGGATTGCGAGTAGAGCATAACTCGAACCCGCTCTGCAAAACGAACTGCGTCGAGAACTTCTCGCAGAACTTCAGTTTGCTTCCAACCAGCCAGTCGACGCCCTATAACAGCCTGATCGCCTCCGGCCGGTCGCAGGCCTACTTCCAGCAGCAGAACTTTGCGCTTGAACCCCGCGTGGGCTTTGCCTATCTTCCCGGCGGGGCCGGTTCCAAGACCACAATCGACGGCGGCTTCGGCATGTTTGCCGACTACTTCCCCGCGCAGATCATGGGCGACCTGATCGCAAATGTGCCTTCCGTTGACAGGTTTACCGTCCTCGGTGCGGCCTTTAGCTCAGCCACTGGTTATTCTTATAGTACGGGGGGCACTGCTACTCCTCTCGACCCCACCCAGGCGGGAAGCGGCCAAGCAATTGCGGTCGCCTCGAATACCGCCCTGCAAACGCTGTTCCCCCTGGGCGGATACTACAAGAACACTCTCGGAACCTGCCCGGACTCGCTCAGCATCTTTTGCGCAACCAGCGGAGTCTTCAGCCGGCCGACCATGATATCGGTTGCGCATAGCATCAAGCTGCCGACCTATGAAGAGTGGAGTCTTGCGGTCGAGCGCCAGGTTGCCAGGAACACTACGGTTGCGGTGAGATACGTTGGCAACCACTCCTATCATCAGCCTGTCCAACGGATGCCAAACGCGTATAGCACTCATATCGCGTCGCTTCCTACTTCCCGGCCTAACGCCGCGCTGGGTTCGGTCACCGAGTTCTACAGCGGATCGGTCTCCAACTTCAATGGAGTGCAAGCCACCGCAACCAGCCGCCTCCGCTGGATCACCCTGCAGTTCAACTACGTCTATGGCCACGCGCTGGACACCAGCTCCAACGGCGGCTTCGACGCCTTCGGCATTAATCCCATCGGCCAGATCAATCCCCAAATCCTGAAACAGAACTACGGCAACGCGGACTACGATACGCGGCACTACATCAGCTCCAACTACACCATCAAGATCCCGCATTTTGCCGGGCCGAAGGTTCTGGTCGACAATTGGGTGATCGCCGGCACCATCTTCCACAACTCCGGCTATCCCTTCTCGGTGGCGGATGGAAACCATACTCCTACCTATGGAGTTGGCGTGCTGGCCAAGCAGCTCGACAACAACTTCAACCACCACTGCGGCGGCTCGGCGCACGTTACCACATCTTGCGACTTTGCCTCCCACTTTACATCCGCGACCGACTACGGCCAGCAGCGGCGCAACCAACTGTATGGACCGAACTACACGGACTTCGATACGGACATTTCCAAAGGCTTCAAGCTACCCCGGTGGGAAAAGGCCGAGTTGAAGGTGGCAGCGCAGTTCTTCAACACGTTCAACCACACGAACTTCCAGCTTCCGTATGCCGACGTGGCTGACGGATCCAGCGATGGCACGCTTTACGGTGCGGCCAGCACGCCAACCTCGGTTCTGGGCGCGTTCCTCGGCGGCGATGCTTCACCACGGTTGATCCAGTTGAAGGCCACCTTTGTCTTCTAACTGAATCGAAGACCACAACACAAAGGGCGCCCTTCGGGGCGCCCTTTTGTTGCTCCGGCTCCTTCAAAGCCGGACGGCTTGCTCGACAAACCCGTAGCGGCGGACCGGTCAATCCTTCTTGCGGGTCTTCTTCGCAACGGGCTTCTTCACCGCGGCTTTCTTTGTGGCAGCTTTCTTCGGCGCGGCCTTGACGGCAGGCGCTTTCTTAACGACGGCCTTTTTTGCCGGCTTAGGCTTCGGCGCGGCCCTGGCGGCAGCAGGTCTGGCTTTCGCAATAGCCAGTTCAGGCTTTGCGGAGGCCTTCTTGCGCGCGGCGAGGGTCCTGGCAGCGAGGGCGGCTTTCAGCTCAGCGTCGAACTCGGCCGGGGTAACGGGGCGGGCGGACTTGCGCAGCCTTTCGATGTCGTAGAATGCGCGCCGCTCGGCCAGGAAGACGTGCACCACAAAGTCCACGTAGTCGAGGAGAATCCACTCGCCGTGGCGGCGTCCCTCGACGGAGTTGGGGAAGACTCCAAACTCTTTCTTGAGCCGGTGCTCGATCTCGTCGGCAATGGCTATGGCCTGGCGGTCGTTCGAGGCCGAGGTGACCAGGAAGAAGTCGGAGAGGCCCGAGTCGATGGGGTCCAGCTCGAGGATGCGGGTGTCGAGGCCCTTCTTCTCTTCACAGACCGCGACGGCGGCCTGCACCAGATTGCGGGTTTGCTGCTTTGCTTCGGTCGTCATTCGTTGCGATAGGTCTCCGACTTCATCGTAGACCCTCAATTAGACCGGGGCAAGTCAGAGATAGAGGTTGTGAGCGCGGATGTACTCCGAAACGGGAGCGGGAAGCAGGGTGGGTTCCAGCGTTTGGCCTTCGGATGCCGCTTGCCGCAGCTCGCGAATGCGGAGCTGGTCTCGAATTTCGGAGGCGCTGATCTCGATTTCGAGACCGGGGAGGAGGTAGAAAGGGGCCTGGCCGCCGGAGGGGTTGCGGAGGATGTAGCGGCGCAGGCCGATTCTGTCCGCAGCCTGTTCGTCCGATGTGGGAACGTCTTCGATCATCAATCCATCGGGCAGCGAGGCTTGCAGGTCGTCCAGCGATTCGCCAGGTCGGGAAGCGACGATCAAGGGCGCGACAAAGGGAATCTCGGCGGCGCGATGCCAGCATCTGAGGGAGGCAAAGGCGTCGGCGCCCATGAGGCAAAACAGGGCGCTCTGCGGCGGCAACTCGGCGCGCAGGGCGAGCAGCGTCTCGAGCGTATAGTTGGGCTCTCCGGAGGGGTTGGGCGCATCGACGAGCGAGACGGCAAAGCCCGGGAGAGCGGCAGTCGCGAGACGCGTCATGGCGAGGCGGTGAACGAAGGCGGCGGTTGAACCTTGCGGCTTGAGCGGCTGCGCACCCACCGGCGCAAAGAGCACGGTGTCCAGGCCGAGCGCGGCCTGTGC
>JBAVYF010000707.1:0-5395 GCA_049698655.1 Occallatibacter sp.
ATGCTGGTGACCAGAGCCGCCTGGCCGCCCACCTGCACCGTATCGGCGGAGCGAAATCCCATGCCGTGAATCACAATAGGCCCGCCCGAGGCCGGCAGCCGCTGCGGAGAGACCGTGTCGGCGTAGAGCACCCAGCCCTGGTAGGCGTAGTCGGGCCGGCCGTCGCCGCGCTCATCTGCAATCCCCAGGCGCACCACATCGTCACCTGAAGCCGTCACCTGCAGCCAGCTCTCGCCGGTGGCCAGGCCGTTCAGTCCGCTCTCATAGCCCACCGCCGCCGAGCCCACTGCATCGAAGGCATCCCAGACGCCCAGCGCCGGCATAGCCTTCGCGTTCGTCGGAGCGCCGCTCTCGTCCAGCGCCTCGGTGATCACGGTGAAGCTGCGCCCGCCGCGGACCGGGAAGCTGAACCAGTCAGTCTGGCCCACCTGGCTCAGCCGCCCAGCCCACATCCCGCTGACGGCGAGCATCCGTGGCGCGGCCTGGCTTCCGATTGCGTCGTCAAAGCCGCCAGTCGCCGAGCCGGCAGCGTTGACGGTAAGCGTCTGCGCGCTGCCCGCCGACAGGTTCTGCACCGTGATCGGCGCCAGAGTTCCTGAAGGCTCAGGCGATCCGTCCAGATAAGGACCCACCGAGTTGGAGTGGATGTAATCGGGATTAACCGCCTCGAATGTCACTTGATAATTGACCGTGGTCGCGCCCGGCGGCAGAGGCATTCCGCTCAGGTCGAAAAAACCCTGCATGGCGGCTGCATTCGATCCCCACATGGTCAGCAGATTGTCGTTCGTGTCCGTCCAGCCGATCACCGGGTTGCCGTGATTGCCGTTGAAGGAGGAGCCGGAGACAAAGCTTACCGTGTACTCGTACAGCGGGTTGCCGCTCGCATCCAGCGGCCGTGCTACCACATTCACGCCCTGCATTCCCACACCGTTTTCAAAGCTGATCGTCCCCTGTATCGAAACCGTATTTGCCGCCGTAATCTGCTTGCCGGGAAAGCTGCCCAGGTTGGCGGCGGTGATCGGGTAGATGCGGTTCAGCGCGGCGATGTCATCCCAGCGCAGCGCCGTGGGATTAGGGATGCATGCGCCGCCGCTTGCGCCGCACACGCCGCTCATCGGCTGCATCACCGGCCAGCCGAGCGTGCCGTTAGCCTCGCCGTTGGTCAGCGCGCCGGGGTTCACCTGCGCGTAGTCCAGCCCCAGAATCCGCCCAAACGCCCGCTCCAGCTCGAAGCTCATCATCTGCAGCAGGTTGGCGTTAGTGGCGCACAGGCCGTTGAGCACAATAATGCCGTGTGCAATGGTCGCATCCGGGTTGACGTTGTCCAGCCACACGAAGACGCCGTTGTTCTGGCAACTGGTGGGCGCGCTCGCTCCCGTACCGAAGATGGCGTTGATCACCGAGCCGTCCGCGTCGAAGATCACCCCAAGCGGATAGCTGGTGGCCGAAGGAGTCACGTCGGCCGGCTCAAGAATCACACCCGTCTGATTGGTCTGCTCGCCGGCCACCGTGAAGTTCCTGCCGCCCACAAAAATGTTTGCGCCGCTCACGTCCTCATTCAACGTGCCCTTGTCCGTCAGCGTCACCCCGGCCGTGGGAACCGCGCTCCACAAAGCCGCCGCGGCGTCCACCATCGCCTTCGCCTGCTGGTTCGTGACCGAGGCGTTCAACGGGCCCTGATCGACGTAGTAATTCACCTGCCCATTGGCCCAGTGAACCGGCTGGCCCGCCACTCCCGGATTGAAGTAGCTAGTCCCGGCCACGTACTTCGGCCCCCCGGCCAAAGCCGCCGCCGGCAACAGAAACGAGGCCAAAAGCCAGGCTGCCGTGCGGCGCCGGAAGGGGTAGCGGGAGTCGGACATGGGCGTCGCTCCAGGGTGAAACTGCCGGGTCGCCTTGGAATCTCCTTGAGAAAACCCGGACCTGGCTCGAAGGCGGCCACAGTTCTTTCATCGGCAGGGAAGCGTTTTGACTGGAAATCTTTAAGTAACAAGAAATCGTCATGAGTTTTTGTTGCGTTGCGAAGCAAGAACAGAGTCAAAATCACCTTGAAACTCATCAAATGAGAGTGGCAGCACCGAAAAGAAAAAACTGCCATCTAAAAGAGCTAAAATCAACTCGGGAAACAACATGACAGAGATTCGCTCGACCGTGATCCTAGGCTCCGGCTGCGCCGGACTCACTGCCGCCATCTATTCCGCCCGCGCCAGCCTCAACCCGCTGATTCTGGAGGGCCACGAGCCCGGCGGACAGCTCTCGATGACCACCATGGTGGAAAACTTTCCCGGCTGGCCGGAGGGCATCCAGGGGCCGGATCTGATCGACAACATGAAGAAGCAGGCCGCCCGCTTCGGCGCGACCTTCCAGCTTGCCCAACTCAACAAAGTAGACCTGAGCAAAAATCCATTCCGGCTGGAAACCTCAGCCGGCGAGATCGCGACGCGAACGCTGATCGTGGCCTCAGGCGCCAGCGCGCGCTGGCTTGGCCTGCCGAGTGAACACGCGCTCATCGGCCACGGTGTCTCCAGTTGCGCCACCTGCGACGGCTTCTTCTTCCGCGGCAAGGAAATAGCCGTAGTGGGCGGCGGCGACTCGGCGATGGAAGAGGCGCTCTTCCTCACCCGTTTTGCCTCCAAGGTCACGCTGCTGCATCGCCGTTCAGCCTTCCGCGCATCAAAAATCATGCTCGACCGCGTCAAGGCTCATCCGCAGATCGTCCTGCGCGCCAACACCATCATCGAAGAAGTGCTGGGCGTGGAAGAGAAGGAAGTAAAGGGCCTGCGCCTCCGCGACGTAACCACGGGCGAGCAAAGCACTCTGGCCATCAGCGGCCTCTTTCTCGGTATCGGCCACGAGCCGAATACGAAGATGTTTGCCGGCCAGATCGATCTCGACGACGACGGCTACATTCGGACTACAGGCAATGTCTTGACTACGCGCAACGGCGTGGTCGTGCCCGGCGTCTTTGCCTGCGGCGACGTGCAGGACCGCCGCTACCGCCAGGCGATTACGGCCGCCGGGTCGGGCTGCATGGCCGCGCTCGAAGCCGAAAAATTTCTCGAAGAGCACGGGAATTGAGTGGTTTATGACTTGACTGGGTGCCCCAGGTCTCGATTTTTAGACCTGGGAAATCTCAAACCTCAACAGGCAGCGGTTCATCAGGAGCGAACATAATGACACCGCTGGTAGAAAATCTCGAACGGCTGGAAGCGGCAATCGCGAACGCCTGCCGCCGCGCCGGCCGCTCGCGCGCTGAAATTGAGCTGATGGCCGTGGCGAAGACTTATCCCGCAGCCACGATCGCCGAGGCCGCCGCGCTGAGCCTCACGCTCTTCGGCGAGAATCGCGTCCAGGAGTTTGCCGCCAAGGCTGCTGAACTCGGCCCGCTGCGCCGGCGCGCCGCAAACCCCATCCGCGTGCATCTCATCGGTCATCTGCAATCGAACAAAGCTCAGCGAGCCGTGGAATTGTTTGACGGGATCGACTCGCTGGATTCGCTGCGCCTGGCCGAGCGACTGAATGAAGCGGCGGGAAAGTGCGCCAAGCGTCTGCCAGTTCTGGTCGAGGTCAAGCTCAGCCCCGAGGAGACCAAGGCCGGCCTCGACCCCGACTCTGCCGAGGCAGCGCAACTTCTCGAGCGGTTGCCGGACCTGGCTCATCTTGACCTGCGCGGGCTGATGACGATTGCTACCTTCGATGTGCCCGAGGCCGAGACGCGCGCCTGTTTCCGCAGCCTGCGCCGGTGGCGCGACCGCTGGGCCGCGGCTTATTCGCGGCTCTCGCTCGAAGTGCTCTCGATGGGCATGAGCGGCGACTTTGCTCTGGCCATCGAGGAGGGCGCAACCCGCATCCGCATCGGCACGGCCCTGTTCGGTCCGCGCAAAACCAACCCGGAGCCGGCCTGATGCTGCGCGCAACCCAAGCCGGCGTCACTCTGGCCGTCCGCGCTCAACCCGGAGCGAAGAAGACCGCCATCACCGGACTCTATGGCGAGGGCCCGGAGGCGCAACTCAAGATCGCCGTGCACGCTCCGCCGCTGGAAGGCCGCGCCAACCAAGCTCTCATCGCATTTCTCGCCGAGACCTTTACCGTGCCGAAAAATGCAGTCGAGTTGCTCACTGGCGAGTTATCTCGGAGCAAGGTCTTTCTGCTGCGCGGAGTTACTCGCGAAAGGGCTGAAGCGGCGCTCTCCGCCCACAACCTGCTAAACTCTCACTCGTTATGATCCTCGCCAGCCTGCTCATCGTGGTGGCTGCATATCTGCTCGGCTCACTCCCCAGCGGTTACCTGCTGATGCTCCTCTTTCGCCACCAGGACATTCGCCAATCCGGCAGCGGCAACATCGGCGCCACCAACGTCCTCCGCTCCGGCGGCAAGGGCCTGGCAGCGGCCACTTTCCTGCTCGATATGCTCAAAGGCTGCTCTGCAGTCTGGCTTGGCGGCCTGATCGGCGCACTGCTCGCTCCCAGCGCCGCGCCGGACAACATGAAGGCTCTGGCCGCCCTGGTTGCCGTCCTCGGCCACATCTTCCCCATCTGGCTCGGCTTCCGTGGCGGCAAAGGCGTGGCCACCGGCTTTGGCGTTTTTCTGGTGGCAGCGCCGTGGGCCGCGCTGGCAGCCATCTCGGTGTTCATCGTGGTGCTGGCGATCAGCCGCTACGTTTCGCTGGCCTCGATTCTCGGCGCGGCCAGCTTCCCGCTCTTTGCTTGGTTGTTGGGCCACGGCGACCGGCACCCGTTCTTCATCGCAGTTCAGATTGCCGTCGCACTACTGCTCATCGCCAAGCACCACCAGAACATCCGCCGCCTGCTCGCCGGAACCGAATCCCGCCTGGGAGCTAATAAAATCGCATGAGTCGCATCACCATTCTGGGTTCCGGGGCCTGGGGAACCGCCATCGCCCTCTCGCTCCACCGCCGCGGCGGCCATGAGCTCTCTCTCTGGGCGCACAGCCTCGAGGAAGCTCAGCAGATCGTTGACGCCCGCGAAAACGCGCTCTTTCTCCCCGGCTTTCCCATCCCCGCCGGCCTAACCGTCACTGGCGACAACGCCGCCGTTCACGACGCAGAGATTGTCGTCTCCGTCATCCCCTCCGAGTTCCTCCGTTCCACGCTCACCCGTCTTCGCCCTTATCTTCACCCTGGCCAGATCATCGTCAGCGCCACTAAGGGCGTCGAGGATCACACCTTCCTGCGCATGACCCAGGTCATCGCTGCGAGCTTGGCGGAAGCCGGACTGAATCTGCCCGACCTTCATTTGCCCATCGGCGCCTTTAGCGGCCCCAGCTTCGCCCTGGAAGTCGCCCAGGGCCAGCCCACCGCCATCACCGTCGCTTTCGAGGACCAGGCCATCGCCGCCCGCATCCAGACAGAACTCTCCTCGGAGGCCCTCCGCCT
>JBAVYF010000708.1:0-3927 GCA_049698655.1 Occallatibacter sp.
CCGTGCGCACGCTGATGGAGTCGGCGGCGAACGACGAAATCCTCACCGGCGTCTTCTACATCAACACCACGCAGCCGACCTTCATCGACCTGATGAACCTGGTGGATCAGCCGCTGGGAACCCTGCCCGAGTCGCTGACACGGCCGCCCAAATCGGCTCTCGATGCTTTGATGGCCGACCACAAGTAGCGCTGCCTGCCAGCAAGAGCCAACTGAAAAGCCCCGCAATCGCGGGGCTTTTCGGCTTTCGTGAGAAGTTTTTCTCCGCTTGGATGCCTTCTCAGTGCGCCGCTGTAACCTTCACGCCCATCCCATTCAGTTTGGCGCGCGCCTGCGCGGCCTCGGGGGTTTGCGGATGGCGCTTGATGAGCAGGCGCAGTTCGGTGATGGCAGCTTGTTTTTTGTCCATCTGCAGCAGAGCCAGCCCTTTGCGCAGTTGCGCGGCAGGAGCCTTGGCGTTGCCGGGAAAGCCTTCCAGCACGGCGTTGTAGGCCTTCACTGCATCGGCGTAATTCTTCTGCCGATAGTCGATCTCGCCCTGGTAAAACTGGGCCGTGCCGGCCATATCGTCCATCGGGTAGTAGTGAATCACGTCTTGAAACTCGCCTGCCGCAACGTCGTACTTTGCCGCGTTATAGTCGCGCACGCCCGCCTGGAAGGTCTCCTTGAGCGGCGGCGTCTGATTCACGGCCGGAGCAACCGAAGAACCGCCCTCAGGGGCTACGCCGTTCGCCGCTGTAACCGGAGGCGGATTCTGGATGTTCTGCAACTGCGCCTGCATATCCTGGATCGATTTATCCAGCTTGGCGATGCGCGACTTCAGCTCGTCCACCGAGTCGTTCAGCGCCTGCACCTGGCCGGAAGAGGCGTCCAGCTTGCCGTTGGTCGCGTCACTTTCGGCGGCGATACTCTTCTGCAAAGCGTTCACGGCCGCGGTCATCTGGGTGGCGTTGTCCGCGGTCTGCTGCGCCAGGTTTTGCAGCACGCCGAAGCGTGTGTCCAGCGTCGACTGGATTCGCTGCACCATGTCCAGCAGTTGCTGCACCTGCGTTTGCAGCTCGATGATCTCCTTCGACGTGGCGCGCGCCGGCGCCGGAGCGACGGCCAGAAGCAGGGCAAAGGCCGCTGCCGCCAGAAGACGAATGCGAAGTGTGTGCGTTTTTTGCATGACTCACCTATGAAGAAATAGTGAACAGAGGTCAGTGGTCAGTGATCAGCCGGGCAGGAGTGCTGGGAACAAGGATGAGCAAACTCCAGTCGAATTGTGGATCAATTCCCATTGCTCACTAATCACTGTCCACTGTTCACTGTAATTCTACTGGTCCAGCGTGAATCCGCCGCGGCGGTTCTGTTGCCAGCACTCCTCGGTAGACTCGGAGCAGAAGGGCTTCTCTTTGCCGTAGCTGACCACGCGGATGCGGTTGGTTGCCACTCCGGCCGTGACCAAGGCATTCCTGGCCGCATCGGCACGGTTCTGGCCCAGCGCCAGATTGTACTCGTTGGAGCCGCGCTCGTCGCAATAGCCGCCGATGACGATCTTCACATTCGGATGGCTCGCCAGGTAGGAGGCGTCGCGCGACAGCGTAGCCTGCGCATCGCCGCGGATATCGTAGGCATCGTAGTCGAAGAAGATGTCCTGGACGTTGGCCTTGAACGCCTCTTCCGCGCTCATCGTGGTGGTGGGCACCTCCACGGCCGGAGGCGCATTCACGGTCACCCGCGCGGTAGCCTCGGCTGTGCCGCCATCGCCCTTCGCCACCAGATGGTAAGTGGTCGATGCTGAGGGAGTCACAGTCTTCACGCCGGAGGTGGGAACGTCGCCGATGTCATCGATGGAAACCGTGGTGGCATCCGTCGTATGCCAGCTCAGCTGGACCTGGTCGCCGGCCGAAACCTGCGCGGGAGTTGCGGTGAACTGCGCGGTAGGCGCGGCTGCGGTTGCCGTCGGAGCAGTCTCCGAAGCGGGAACATGCTTCGGCTTCTTGCCGCAACCTGCAACAGCGACCATAGTGACAAGCAGAACAGCGGGGACGAAAATGCGATTCAGTCGGTTCAATGGATTACTCCTTCCACAGATTCAATGGCTACGTAAACATCATATTGCAGAAAACCGGGATATTTCACGCGGCGAGCCTTGCCGCCTCCTGACCTTCCGCCTTCGGGATTCATTTCCAGCTCCAGTTGGGCATGAAGTTGTTGCCCGTCTGGGTCAGTTGATGCTGCTCGGTGCCGTCGGCCAGCATGGTCCAGATCTGGCTGTGCCCGCCAATGGCCCGTTCAAAGACGATGTGCCGGTTGTCCGGCGCCCAGGAGGGAAAGTCGTTGCTGCCGGCCTCGTGGGTCAGTTGCAGCCAGCGCTTGCTGGCAATGTCCATCACGTAGATGTCTTGCCCGCCGGGCGCGCCCGGGCCGTATTTGCGGTTCCAACTGAAGGTCAGAAACTGTCCGCTGGGCGACCACGAGGGCGAAATCGCATAGCCCCCGTCGGTCAGCCGCTGCACGTTGGCGCCGTCCTGGTCCATGGTGTAGATCTGCGGCAACCCGGTACGTCCGCTCACCCACGCCAACTGCGCGTTCGTCCGCGGATTCCAGGCGGGCGCCACGTTGGGTCCGGCGAAGCTGGTGAGCTTGCGCAGATTGGCCCCGCTCGCGTCGGCTATCCAAATCTCCGGATTGCCGGAGCGCGACGATGAGAAGGCGAGCCGCGTCCCGTCGCCCGACCAGGCGGGAGACTGGTTGCTCCCCCCGGCCGTGCCTGACGGAAAGCTCACCAGGCGCCCAAGTTCGAAAGAATACATCCGGATGGCCCATCCCTCGCGGCCCAGGGAAGCGAAGGCGATGCGCGTGTTGTCCGGCGAGATGCGCGGCGAGAGCGAAATCGTCCCCAGGTGCGTCACGGCGTGCTGATTCTGCCCGTCGTAGTCCATCTCCCAAATCTCTTTGGTCCCGCTGCGCGAGCTGACGAAATAAATCTTCGTCTCGGCGATGCCGTTGATGCCGCCGCCCAGCCGCAGAATAATCTCATCGGCAAAGCGGTGCGCGATGGTCCGCGCCATATCCTGGCTGGCCTCTTCGTTGTACTGCTTGCCCAGCACCTGCGGGTTCACGGTGTTGCGGGCGTCGTCGAGCCAGCCGTAGACTGCGAGCCGTCCATTGGTGGCCGAGAGCGCGCCGAAGGCCACCATAGCCGCGTTGGCCGGCGCCGCCGACCACTGCGTCAGGCTGATCTCCTGCGGGGAGCCGGGCGTGGTCTGCGGAATCATGCTCTTCGAGACAAGGTCGAAGATGCCGGCGTTGGCCAGATCACCGTAAAGCGTGGCGTCAAAGGCCGCCTTCAATGCCGGTGTCTGGGGATCGGTCCCGACAGGTTTGAAGTCCGCCGCGGCAATGCGAATGCGGTCGTTGCCCAGGTTGGAGCCGGTGCGAATCCAGTCCTGCGCCGCAGCGGGCAAGGCTGCCAAAGTTGCCAAAACAATCAATGATAGGGGAAAAAACCGGGAGTGAACCTTCATGCAGTGCGCAATCCTTCCTCGGTAAAGTGTTGGCAGACCTTGCAGATTCAGGGATGCGTCAGCCTATTTGCCGTGCACCCTTGCTCCATGCAGGAAAGAGCCGCTCTGGTCCACAACTCCATTTTACGTCCGCACCGGCCCATCGCCGTGTGAAACCTAATACTCACAATAGTAAGACGCCATGAGCGTGCTTTGGTTATATTGCGCGGGCAGCGCGCCGAATGTGTCCACGCGCTGCGCCGCGCGCAGGCAAGAGTGGTCAAGAGTCGTGCTTCCGCTGGTTTGATTCATCTGCACATTGCTTACGCTGCCGTCGCGGTGAATGGCGAACTGGATGTAAGCTCTGGCTCCGCGCGGCGTATGCGGGTCAACCTCCGGCTTGTACCAACTTGAGGCCATCTTGCGATTGAGGTTGT
>JBAVYF010000709.1:0-2410 GCA_049698655.1 Occallatibacter sp.
GTAATCGTAATGCCGCGCTCCTGCTCCTGCTCCATGTAATCCATGGTCGCCGTGCCCTCATGCACTTCGCCGATGCGGTGCGTGATGCCCGTGTAAAACAGGATGCGCTCTGTCGCTGTCGTCTTCCCGGCGTCGATGTGCGCCATGATTCCGATGTTCCGGCAACGATTCAGAGGTATGGTGCGAGCCACGGCAATTTCTTCCTTGCGGGCGATTCAGCCCCGCGGTTGATCTTTCTGTCCAGCTAAGTCCCTAGTCCCTTAGTCCCGAGTCCCTTAGTCCCTAGCCGCTACCAGCGGTAGTGGGCAAAGGCCTTGTTGGCCTCGGCCATGCGGTGCACGTCTTCCTTCTTCTTCATCGCCGCGCCGCGCCCGTTGGCCGCATCCAGCAGCTCGTTGCCCAGCTTGTCGGTCATGCCCTTCTCGCCGCGGCTGCGTCCGTAGGTGATCAGCCAGCGGATGGCCAGCGAAGTGCGCCGGTCGGGATTGACCTCGATCGGCACCTGGTAGTTGGCGCCGCCAACCCGGCGGGTCTTTACCTCAAGCAGCGGCTTGCAGTTCTCCACCGCCTTCTTGAAGAGCTTGAGGGCATCGTCGCCTCCGCCCTTCTCCTCGAGGTTCTTCATCGCCTCGTAGAAGATGCCCTGGGCCGTCGACTTCTTGCCGCCCCACATCATCGAGTTGACAAACTTGGTGACCAGCGTGGACCCGTAAACCGGGTCCGGCGCCACTTCCCGCTTCGCAATGTGCCCTTTTCTCGGCATAATCCCTCAAAAACAGTTGTCAGTGATCAGTTGTCAGGTTTCAGTTGTCCGGTCCGTGCTGATCACTGACAACTGACCACTGACGACTGCTTTTCTACTTCTTGGCCGGCGCCGCGCCACCCTTGGCGCGCTTGGCTCCATACTTCGACCGGCTCTGCTTGCGGTTGGACACGCCCACCGAATCCAGCGTCCCCCGAACCACGTGATAGCGGACGCCCGGCAGATCCTTAACGCGGCCGCCTCGAATCAACACGATCGAGTGCTCCTGCAGGTTGTGGCCGATGCCGGAAATATAGGTGGTGACCTCAATCCCGTTCGTCAGCCGCACGCGGGCAACCTTGCGCAGGGCCGAGTTCGGCTTCTTGGGCGTTTGCGTATACACGCGAGTGCAAACGCCGCGACGCTGCGGCGAGGCCTGCAAGGCCGGCGACGCCGTCTTGTAACGGGGGGCCGTGCGCCCCTTGCGGACAAGCTGATTAAAAGTAGGCAAACTGCAACTCCTTACGCCAAAAAACCTTGACCCATCAAGTTCGATTCGACCGTCGCGCGCAGGCCCATGGAGCCTCCCGCAGCGAGAGCGCACGACCTGAACGCTGTCGCGCACGCGCACGGAAGCCCTGTTGTGCTGCTTCGCGTCTGCCTTCGTTCCAATCTCAGACGAGAACCGGGACGGTGGCCGGGCGTTTCCCCGCATTTTGCAGGAAAAGCCAACTCCGTTTCGCGGTTCCGGCCCGCATAGCCCTCCAAGGTGGAGAACGCGCGGGCGCCGTAGCGATTTGTTCCTGCCCCTCGCAAGAAAAGAGCGATTCCGGGAACCTGTCTGGCCGGCCGACTGCGCCTGACCCTGGGATCAGCGCCGCCAAATCCTTCCTGGCCGGGCTTCCCCTTACGCCTCTGCCGTCAAGACACACGAACAGCGGCGTTCTTGCGGAACCTTTTAACAATAGCAAGAAATCGGGGTGGGGTCAATGCGCTCTGCCCCACCCCCTGAGAATTTTTCCCGACGATTAGTTAATGGACTGCAACTTCCAGGCGCCAGCATCCAGCGCAAAGGTGGCCAAGTGCTTGCTGCTCAGCTTGTTGCCGATGCCGTTGGCCATGATCTGCGCGTCGTTTGGCACGCCTTCCAGGCTTTTGGTCTCCACGTACGAGGCACTCTTGGTTCCTCCCAAATCATCCTGAGGATCGCTCACATCGTGCGCCTTCAGGTGGTTGGCCGCCACCGTCACCACCACCACCGTAAAGTTCTTGTCGCCGGCGTTCTCCGGGCGCCACTGGAGCACATCGCCTCCCTTGGGTAGCCTCAGTACCTTCTTGCCCTCCGGGGTAAGCGTGAAGTCGGCCCAGTATTTATTTGGATAAAGCTTGGTCCGCTCCCAATATTTGGCCGTCACTCCCCGCGCCAACCCTGCCAGGTCTACCGTGATTTCCGCGCCCACCGCTGGAGTCTGGTCATACTTGGCCTGGATCAAGGCCAGCGCGTTGTCTTTCGTAAACTCCGGCGCCGTCTTGCAGCCGCTCAGCAACAACCCTGAGCCCAGAAAACCCAACATTCCCAAAACAAGCATCTTCCCTGCGTTTTTCACTTTCCCTCCGTAGGCTGCACAAAAAGGATCAAATAGCCTCGCACCGTCATTTTTCTCTTAC
>JBAVYF010000710.1:0-1508 GCA_049698655.1 Occallatibacter sp.
ATGCACAACACCGATCCCCTCCATGAGATCCCCGTCCTGGTCCTCACCCCCGGCAAATCCACGCCGCTCTCGGAAGACCGTCTTGCCCGCATCGGCGACAACGTCCAACAGATCATCGCAGCGGCCAGCGCCCATTGGATACATCTCGACGAGCCCCAACTGGTAATCGATTCCATCCGGGAGATGGTGACGGCTGCTGCTCCAGAGGCGATCGCCGTCACGGGTTGAGTGGCGGCGATCGGTTGGCGTGGGCTTCTGGGCCAACTGTGATCTTTTAAGAGGTTGTCCATTCGAACTGAACCGGAGAAGCTGGTTGTGACGGGCAATCAGAACCTTCGGAGGATCGAATGGACATTCATAAGCCATCAGAACGCTAAGTGCGGCAACAAGAACTCTCATAACTTCCTCCAACGGAAATTCGGGTTACAGCCTGGCCGTGCGCTCGCAACGTGCTTGGGCACGCGAAGACGCACGAAGGCCAAGGTTCAACCTGTGAAGGAAGGAGTTTTAGATTCGGAGTATGGAGCTACAGCCCGGCGGAAACTTTGGCGGCGGCTCTTCCAGAGCATTCTGGAACCCGGAAACCGAAGCGGAGGACAATTGTAGACTGGCCTGATGCGGCACGAAGGCCAGCTTCTGTACATGTTCAGGAGAATATGGAGGAACCGGAGTGACGGCGGTGCTCTGCTGCTGGACCCGGCAGCACGAGCCATTCATGCTCATTCCGGGCAATCCGCACTTCCGCCCTATCCCGCGACAGCAGGTATGCTGGCCGGACGGCTGCGAGGTCAGCCCAATAGTCGCGGTCGGAGTGAGTACCGGCAAACGCAGCAGGGGCTGGGAATTGGGTTGTGCCTGGTTTGTCGCCAACTCGGACCTTTGACGATCTTTCGCCTTAAAGTGGCCTTTGCGCCTCCCGTTTTGGGGTATCCGGTCACTGTTCGTGCAAAGCTGTCTTCGGGTCCATAGCGGCCGCACGCTGCGCGGGCACCCATGAGGCGAGCAGCGAGATAGCCAGGAAGAGCGCAAAAGTGGCGCCAAAGGTGAGAGGATCGATGGGCCGGATGCCCACCAGCATTGCCTGGATGGTGCGGCCGAGGAAAACTGCGAGCAGCACTCCGGCAGCCATGCCTGCTAAAGCCAGGCGCATTCCCGCCGAGACGACCATGCGCACGATGTGAGAGCGATCCGCTCCCAGAGCCAGCCGCACGCCGATTTCCGGGGTTCGCTGCTGCACCGCCGTGGACAGGACTCCGTACAGTCCTACGCCGGCGAGTGTTCCAGCGACAAGTGCGAAGACGGCGATGAGCAGGAGCGAGAAGCGCGTTTGCGCCTGCGCGCCCTGAAGGATTTCCTCCCCCGTCTCCATCTCCGTGACCACGAGATTTCGGTCCACGCCCGCTATGGCAGAGCGTGCCGCATTGGCCACCTGCGCGGGGGCGAGCGAGGTGCGCATCGCCCACGTGCGCACTGCGCCGGAAGACAGGAAAGCGTCGGTGAAGTAAATC
>JBAVYF010000711.1:0-7117 GCA_049698655.1 Occallatibacter sp.
ATGATGGAGCCTTCCCCGATGCGGCAGCCGTTCAGAACCGTTGCCCCAATGCCGATGAGTACGGCGTCCTCGACTACGCATCCATGCACGGTGGCGTTGTGGCCGATGGTGACCCAGTCTCCGACGATCACCGGGTAGAGGTTGCGCTGGCCGTGGAGGACGGAGCAATCCTGGACGTTGGAGTTGGCGCCGACGCGGATGAAGTGGACGTCGCCGCGCAGGACGGCGTTCATCCACACCGAGGAGCGCTCGCCGAGGGTCACATCGCCGATTAGCTGCGCGGAAGGGTCAACGTAGCAACTGGCGGGGATGTGGGGCTGCCGCCCCTGGTAGCTGCGGATCATGGTTTGAAGGCCTCATGGCCAAGTATAGGGGCCGCGGATTTGGGCTGAAAAGCTGTTCCAAATTGGGACAAGTGGGGTGTGGAGGGCGATTCGGGCAGGATTTCGGACAGTTCCAGGATAATTTCCAGGGATAGGGCGTTTGCGCTTGACCCTCGGTCTAATGTTTCCAGTATCATAAGAGATGCCAGTTGGCGGGTTTGGAGGTGGGATTTTTGGCAGAGGTTCGTATTCAAGAAGGCGAACCGCTGGAAAATGCGCTGCGCCGGTTCAAACGGAAGGTACAGCAGGAGGACATCATCAAGGAAGTAAAGCGTCACTCCTACTACCTGAAGCCCGGCGAGAAGAAACGCGTAAAGGCGGCATTGGCGCGCAAGCGGAATCGCAAGAAGGCTCGTAAAGAGCAGGACTAGCTTCAAGACAATCGTGACATACGCCGCTCCGGCACACCGCTTATCAAGATGCGGACAGAAAGCCAGAGACCCAAGGCAAGACCGGGGCGGTATGTCGCGATTCCTTTTATTGGCTTCACTGCTCCGCGCGCAGGTTGCGTGGAGGTTTCCTTCAGGTCTTTCCGGCTTGCCGGGCAGACGTTGTATTTGCCGCTGAACTTTTTGCGGTCCGGGCCCTTGTTGTTGATCGCAGCACGAAGACAGGGAAACGGGACCGGCAAGTTGTTCGGGGTCATGGCCGATTTCTATGATTTTCCCTTCTTTGGGGAAGCCGGCCATGGAATTTACCGACAGAGTTTTGACGTGCAGCGACTGTGGCGCCGAGTTTGTATTCACCGCCGGCGAGCAGCTATTTTTCCACGACAAACAGTTTAAGAACGAGCCCAGGCACTGCAAGCAGTGCAAGGCGAAGCGTGTCCGCGGGGGCTCCAGGGTGCGACCGGAGACCCGGACCAACTGCTCGCAGTGCGGCGCGGCCACAACAGTTCCCTTCAAGCCTACCCAGGGCAGGCCTGTACTGTGCCGCTCCTGCTTTCAGCAGCAGAAGCTACAACAGGGGGCCAGTCCCGTAGCGGAGCCAAGCGCGGAGCCAAGCCCCGTGCCAAGCTCCGACCCGGCTCCCGAGCCACAACGACTGGAAGGGGACTAAGGGGCCCCTACTTCAGGGCTATGCCGCTGTTGTCAGCGCGCAGACCGCCTCCGCCCATTGAGTGCTGCGCTTCCACTTCCAGGCAATCGCCTGTTACCGGCTTCCCAAACAGGGCTCGCTGGCTTGGTTGTTGTCTCTCTTTCTCTCGTGTTCCCCCAGCAGTAACAGCTTTCTGAGCGATCTGTGTTGGTAAGTCATACAGGCTAGCCGTAAGCAGCAGAGCTGCGGCTCCCCTATACTGATGCGTGGTGATCCGGCGCTGTTTTGTGCCGGTCAGCAGGAGGGCTGCGCTATCGTCCAGACTCGGATTAAGCCGTACTTTCAAGAAGTTGCCGAGAAAGCCGCGCGGGCCGTGCAGTTGCGGCGCTACCGGCGCAATCAGGTCTTCGGGCTGGTGCTGGTGGCGGTGGCGATTCTGCTCTTCTGGCTTTTGCGCACGAATCCAAAGTGGATCTTTCCGCAGGGGTGGTGGCGGCCGTGAGTCCTGCGCGGACGGCGAACGGCGGCTGCGACGCAGAGGCTCCCCTGGCAGTTTTGCTGCTGGGGCCGACGGGCAGCGGCAAGACAGCGCTTTCGCTGGCCCTGGGCGAACGCTTCGGCGGCGAGATCGTCAGTTGCGACTCGGTGGCTGTCTATCGCGGCATGGACCTGGGCACGGCCAAGCCGACAAAAGAAGAGCGGGCGCGGCTGCCGCATCACCTGATCGACGTGGCCGACCCGGACCAGCCCTTTACCGCGGGCGAGTACAGCCGGAGGGCGCGGGCGGCTTTGCGGGAGATCGCCGGGCGGGGCCGTCTGCCCATCGTAACCGGTGGAACGGGGCTCTACCTGCGGGCGTTGACCGACGGGCTTTTTGCAGGGCCGGAGCGGCAGCAGGAGTTGCGGGCGCGGCTACAACAGAGCCGCCAGAGGCACGGCGAAGCCTGGCTGCATCGGCTTCTCGGGCGGCTTGACCCAGCCTCAGCCGCGCGCATTCATGCGAACGACGCGGCCAAGCTGATTCGCGCCATCGAGGTCTGTCTGGCGGCACGGATGCCGCTCTCGCAAGTGATGGGGCGCGATCCGCTCACCGGCTTCCGGTTGCTGCGCATTGGCCTCAACCCGTCGCGGCAGGCGCTCTCGCCCCGCGAAGGCCTTTACGCCCGGCTCAACCAGCGCTGCGCTGAGATGTTCGCGGCGGGGCTGATCGAAGAGACCCGCGGCCTGCTCGCACGCTACGGGCCGGTGAAGGCGCTCGACTCGCTCGGCTACCGGCAGGCACTGCGCGTGCTGCGGGACTCCCGGGGAGTCGAAGAGGCCGTCGCCGCCGCCCAGCAAGGCCACCGTAACTACGCCAAGCGCCAGATGACCTGGTTTCGCCGCGAGCCGGAGGTGCATTGGATTGCGGGCTTCGGCGATGAGCCGGAGACGCAGCGCGCGGCAGCCGAACTGGTGGAGAATAACCTGTAAGAATCTGTTTCGCGGTTGAGCCCTGCCCGGCAGAGAAGCGAAGTGGGCATCAGGCGCATCCATTAAACTAAACGGTGGAATGCGGCGTTCGCGGCTCCTGCGGAGCGCCCAGGATTGGAGTTACCCTTGGCTGAAAAGACGGCGGCAGAGACGATTTACGACGTGGCGATTATCGGCGGCGGACCGGCCGGTTACACGGCGGCTATTCGCGGCGCGGAGTACGGACTGAAGGTCGCGCTGATCGAACAGTCTGACAAGTTGGGTGGAACCTGCCTGCACGTGGGCTGCATCCCCACCAAGGCTCTGCTCTTCAACGCCGAGATCTGGGACCACCTGCAGCACGCCGCCGACTTCGGCATTGAAGGCGTCGGCGCTCCTACGCTCAATTGGGCCGCGGTACTCCAGCGCAAGAACGCCATCATCGCCAAGCACGCCAAGGGCCTCGACTTCCTGATGAAGAAGCACAAGATTGCGCGCATGGAAGGCTACGGTCGCCTGACCGGCCCGGCGTGCGACGGCATGCACACAATCGAAGTCGCGTCAGCGAGCGGCGAAGTTAGCCCGGTGAAGGCGAAAAACGTGATTCTAGCCACCGGCTCCGAGGCTAAGATGCTGCCCGGCATCGAGGCGGACGACCGCATCCTCACCAACATCGAGATCCTCGCCATGGCTCAGGTTCCCAAATCGCTGATTGTCATCGGCGCAGGCGCGGTGGGCATGGAGTTCGGCTCGCTCTTCCGCACCTTCGGCTCTGAAGTGACCATCCTCGAATTCCTGCCCCGCGTGGTTCCGGTCGAAGACGAAGAAATCTCAAAGGAGATTACGCGGCTCTTCAAGAAGCGCGGCATCGACATCAACACCGGCGCCAAAGTCGAGAGTGTTGAAAAGACCGAGACCGGCGTCCGCGTCACCTTCACCGACGCCAACGGCAAGCCGCAAGCAAAGGAAGCCGAAAAAGTTCTTGTTGCCGTGGGCCGCGCCGGACGCACGGACAATATCGGCGTGGAAAAGACAAAGATCGAGTTGGAACGCGGACTTATCAAGGTCAACGAGGCGCAGGAGACGGCGGAGCCGGGCATCTTTGCCATCGGAGACATTGTGGCCGGGCTGCCGCAACTGGCGCACGTGGGCGCAATGAGCGGCATGGTCGCCGCTGCCAAAATCGCCGGCAAGCCCTTCCGCCCGGTGCGCCGCGACCGCATCCCCGGTTGCACCTACACCGAGCCGCAGATCGGGTCAGTTGGGTTAACGGAAACGCAGGCCAAGGAAAAGGGCTATGAAGTGAAGGTGGGCAAATTCCCCTTTGCGGGCAACTCGAAGGCCACCATTCTCGGCAGCCACGACGGCTTTGTAAAGGTCGTCGCCGACGCAAAGTACGGCGAGATTCTCGGCGTACACATCCTCGGCCCCCAAGCCACGGAGCTGGTGGCCGAAGCGGTTGCGGTGATGGAACTGGAAGGCACGGTGGAGGAAATGATGTTCACCATCCACGCGCATCCCACGCTGGCCGAGTCGCTGCTCGACGCCTACGGGGCGGTGGAGGGAATGGCGATTAACGCCTGAATCGCTGTGTAAGAAAAGCCAGCCTTGCATGATGGCTGGCTGTCCGGTTCTCTTTGGATTTTTCTACAGTTCCATCGACTGCGTGGCGACCAGCGCCTTGGCTTTGGCTATGAACTCGGCGAGCGGCATGGAGCCCTGGTCGCCTTTGCCGCGGGTGCGCACGCTGACCGCCCCGGCTTCCTGCTCCTTGTCGCCGAAGACGAGAATGTAAGGCGTTTTCTGGTTGGCGAAGTCGCGGATCTTGCCGTTCATCTTTTCGTTGCGACTGTCCACTTCCACACGCAATCCCGCGGCCTTGAGCTCGGCTTCGACCTTCTTCGCATATTCGTGGTGCCGCTCGCTGATGGGGACGAGACCGACCTGAACCGGCGCGAGCCATAGCGGAAATGCTCCGGCGTAGTGCTCGATGAGCACGCCGAAGAAGCGCTCGACGGAGCCGAAGAGGGCGCGGTGAACCATCACCGGCTGATGGCGCTCGCCATCTTCGCCCACGTACTCAAGCTCGAAACGGGCGGGCAGGTTGAAGTCGAACTGCACGGTAGAGAGCTGCCACAGGCGGCCCAGCACGTCGACTAACTTCACGTCGATCTTGGGGCCGTAAAAAACGGCTTCGCCTGGGATGGTCTTGTAGGCGATTCCCTTCCTGTCCAACGCGCTCTTGAGTCCGTTGATCGCCAGATTCCAGTTCTCGTCCGAGCCGGCATAGTGGGCGCGGTCGTTGAGGTCCCAGGTAGAAAGCTCGACCTTAAACTCGTGGAAGCCGAAAGTCTTCAGCACAGCTTCGGCAAAGTCGATGCAGGCAACGACCTCGTCCTCGATCTGGCCTGGAGTGCAGAAGATGTGCGCGTCATCCTGAGTAAAGCCACGCACGCGCAACAGGCCGTGCAGGGTGCCGGAGCGCTCGTAGCGGTAGACGTTGCCTAGCTCGGCGAGGCGAACTGGCAGGTCGCGATAACTCCTCGGCGAGTTCTTGTAGATGAGGATGTGGCCGGGGCAATTCATCGGCTTCAGTCGATACTCGGCATCATCCAGTTCCATCGGGGTGTACATATTGGCTGAGTAAAAACCCTCATGGCCGCTGATCTTCCACAGTTCGCGGCGCATGACGTGGGGTGTGAAGACCATCGAATAGCCGCGGCGCAGGCACTCCTCGCGCATCCAGTCTTCCATGACTTTGCGGACAATGGCGCCCTTGGGGTGAAAGAAGATCAGCCCTGGACCGGCCAGCTCCTGAATGCTAAAGAGGTCCAACTGCTTGCCCAGCAGGCGATGGTCGCGCTTGGCGGCCTCTTCGAGGCGGGCAAAGTGGGCGTCCATTTCCTTTTGCGAGAAGAAGGCCGTGCCGTAGATGCGCTGCAACTGCGGGTTCTTCTCGTCGCCCAGCCAGTAAGCGCCAGCCAGGTTGGTAATCTTGACGGCCTTGACGCGGCCAGTCGAAGGCACATGCGGTCCGCGGCAAAAGTCCACGAACTTACCGTTGCGATAAAAGCTCACCTGGTCGCCGGGCACGGTAAATTTAGTCACGAAGTGCGTCTTCATGAAGTCGCCGTCGCGCTCGAATTCTTCCAGGGCCTGCTCGCGTGGCTCATATTCGCGGACAAATTTGTCGTCGCGCTCGATCACGTCGCCGATTTTGGCCTCGATGAGCGCCAGGTCCTCAGGTGTGAAGGGCTTTTCGCGATGGAAATCGTAGAAGAAGCCGGAGTCGGTGGCCGGGCCGTGGCCCAGCTTCGTATCGGGAAACAGTTCCAGCACCGCCGTGGCCAGCACGTGCGCAGCGGAGTGGCGCAGAACTTTGAGTGCCTCGGGGTCTTTTTCGGTGAGCAACTCCATGCGTGTATCGGCGGCCAATGGCGCGTTCAGGTCCACCAGGCGCGTGGCTGCTGCGTCTTCCGCGGAATACATCGCGGCTTCCGAGGCGTGCTCGTCGGTGGCGGATCTGTCCTTCACGGCAGCGCCTACCGGAGTCAGCCGCGCAGCCACGGCGGCCGCGGCCAGCCGAGGCGAAATCGAGTTGGCAATCTCAAGCGGCGTAGTCCCGGCGGGCACTTCACAAATGGCTCCGTCGGGCAGGTGTATGGCGATGGTCTGTTTGCTCATGGGCATAAAGGTCCTGGGAGTCCCGGCCACTGGCGGTCCGGCGCCGCAGCAACACTTCAGGATATACCGGATGGCGCACTTACTGCGCCGACTCCTCCTCGCGGTACTCCATCTCGGTGTTGATGGCCCATATGTTGTCCTTGGCGGTGACGCCGTTGACGATGTTTTCCACGGCGGTCATCGCGGTCAGCATGGAGTGGTCCTGGTTGTTGTATTTGTGCATGCCGTTGCGGCCCACCAGAAAGAGATTCTCGAAGCCGTCAAGGTAATTGCGGATAACATCGAAGCGGTCGTAACTGCCGAAGTAGGCTGGATAAGTCTTGGGAACGCGGACAACGTGGGAGTCCTCGACATCTTCGGCCTTGAGAATGCCGATTTTGGCAACTTCTGCGACGGCGAATTTCGCCATCTCCTCATCGGAGAGCTTCCATAGAGGATCAGTATCGTTGCAGAAGTATTCCAAGCCAATCCAGACCTTATCCTGGCCGGCGACCAGCCACGGGCTCCAGTTATTGAAGATTTGCAGCCGTCCGACGAGCACGTCAGGCTCCTGAATGTAAATC